>JARRJQ010000167.1:0-8709 GCA_037388985.1 Desulfobacterales bacterium
CTGAGGCAGTGACAACCGCAAAAGGAAAAATCCGATGAAAATGGATACAGATGCAAACCGCATGTTCCTCGAAGACGCCGGTGAGATTGTGATGTCGCGTGGCGGCAAGGATATATGGCTTGTAAAAGGCATCACGCGCCATGAGGCCTTCAGGGACAGATGTTTGCCCGACAAAATTTACGTGGTTGATTTTCCCGGTAGAGGCTCCGGAGAAGAATTATTGCTCAGTCGCCAGGCCTGCGGTCCTGAAAAATTTTTAATGATCAAAGAGGTCGGCCATGAAATGATGCGCCTGTTTGAAAGAATGTTCGACGGCAAAGTGGCGCAGTTTGTGATTCTCTGGGGCGGGCGCCCTCTTGACCTTCTGGATGCCAATCCTCCTTTGCAGCGGTCCGGGCTTCTTGACACCACTTACATAAAGCTTACCCGCATTGAAGATAAAATGGGTTTTCGCGGCTGGAATATTGTGGAAAGCTCCTTTGTGGGCGAATGGTGGCCCGACGACACCTGGATTATCATGGAAGAATGCATCGCTTCAGGCCAGACCTTGACCTATTTCGTTGAGGAGGCCTTGCAGCAGCATCGGCCCAGGAAGATATTTCTTTTTCCGGTTTGTGCGAGCCTCGAGGGACTGGAAGGAATCTGCCGGATATGCAGCGACCGAAGCGTTGAACTCATCCCCGTCTTCAATAGCGCTCTGATCCAGGTAGCTGAAAAAGGGGTGTCATTGCCTTTCACTGATCTGGGTCTTCAGCCCCACACCATTGTCACCCGGCACTTCTACCAGGACTTAAGGGACCGTTACCAGGCGACGCCGCTTTGCTGGGTGGGAGACATCGGTGATTCTATTTACAAGCCCGAAGAGCATCTGATCGAAACCCTTCGGGATATGCTGGCTGTAGGAGTCGATTATGAACGCGAAGACTTCTCCCTCTGGAGTCCGCTTGTGCGTTCGGAAAAATTCCTTGCCAGCCTGCAAGCCTCACATCCAGAAGTATTCAGACAGGTTCAGCCGTATCTAAGTCTCTAATAGCGCGTCCTAGAAATAAGTGAGCAGATCAATTTAAAAATAAGGAAACAGCGCTTCTCCAACACGAAACCCAATTTCACAAGCGGTCATGTTTTTTTCTGAAAGCCGATATGTGGATGAGCAACCACTAAATTGCGCAATAGCCCGATATTTGGGATGATTGGTACCCGAAACTTTGGATCTTGCTTCAGTATTGACATCATCCCAAATATCGGGCCACAGGCACCTTAGAAATCATAGCGGTTTTCAGAAAATAACATGACCGCCCAGGCGTTTATGCTTTATTCCCGGAGCGCACTACGCATAATCATCTCAAATTCCTCCTTTAAGATCGCTTGGCCCGTTTTGCAAAGCGCTCAGCTTGCTGCGGGGAGCATCATCTTGGCCACTGAAAATCAACCGCGATTGTCTGACCCCCCAATCTGAGATGAGAAACAACCGGTGATGTTTCGGCAATCAGGGTACCGCGCCGAATGACAAACAGTCTGGCCGGTTTCAATCGCAGGGCTTCCTGCGGATCCCGCGCTTGTAAAATAACGATATCCGCATTGCATCCGGCTTCAATACCGTAGCCTTCAAGGCCCAAAACCCTGGCGCCGTTGAAAGTGACCGCCTCAAATATCTGCCGCATTTGGTCAACTCCGGTCATCTGGGCAATGTGCAGCCCCATGTGGGCAACTTCGACCATGTCGTAAGTGCCGAAGCTATACCACGGATCCAGCAGCGCATCGTGGCCGAAAGCCACATTGATCCCGGCCTGCATGAGTTCTTTTACCCGTGTCATCCCCCGGCGTTTGGGATAGGTGTCATGGCGTCCCTGAAGGGTGATATTGATCAGCGGATTGGCCACCACGTGAATGCGGGCCTCGGCCATCAAGGGCAGCAGTTTGCTTACATAGTAGTTGTCCATGGAATGCATGGAGGTCAGGTGTGAGCCGGTGACGCGGCCCTGCAGTCCCAAACGTTGCGTATGAAAGGTCAGGGTTTCGATGTGGCGGGAAAGCGGATCGTCACTTTCATCGCAGTGCATGTCTACCGGCAATGAGCGTTCCGCTGCCAGCTCGCACAGGGCTTTAATCGACGCTGCTCCTTGCTCCATGGTTCTTTCGAAATGCGGGATTCCGCCCACCACATCGATGCCCAGATCCAAAGCACGTCTCAAATTCTCGCCACTTCCGGGGTATCGGAAATAGCCATCCTGGGGGAAGGCGACCAGCTGCAGGTCGATATAAGGCTTGATTTCTTCGCGAACCTCTAAAAGGGCGTTGACCGCCAGCAGGCTATCGTCGCTGACATCGACGTGACTGCGAATGGCTAAAGTACCCCGGGCAATGGCCCAGTGACAGAGCTGCATGGCGCGGGCTTTGATCTTTTCAACGGTCAAATGTGGTTTTAACTCCCCCCAGAGTTCAATGCCCTCCAATAGCGTACCGCTGGCATTGACACGCGGCTGACCATAAGACAGAGTGGAATCCATGTGAAAGTGGCTGTCCACAAAAGGAGGAGAAGCCAGGCGGTCGGTGGCATCGATCTCCCGCTGTGCTTTGGCATCCAGATTCGGACCGACCTTTACAATACAGCCGTTTGCAACAGCGATATCAACACCCCTGCGTCCATCGGGCAGGTTCGCATTTCGAATCAGAAGATCAAGCATAACTTCCTTTCAATTTCGTTTGTGCTTTATGTTAAAAAATATTTTCTAATGCAATAATAAGCTGCTCATGGAAATGACTAAAATTTAAAGTGCCTAAAATGCCTAAAGTTAAGGATCTAAATCATTATAATTGGCAGCAGTTCTTAATTTTAGGCATTTTAGCTCATTTTAGGCACTTTAGGCACTATTCTTTTTTTAACCTCCTTTTTCCTCCCGGCGATAGGGTCTCAACAGGCCGGCGGGAACCGTTGCTCTGCGGGAAACACCGATCAGAGCGACGATGGTCAGCAGATATGGAACCATCAAAAAAACGTGAAAGGGAATAACCAATCCGACGTTTTGCAGTCTGAGCTGTAAACCATCGAGGAAACCGAAGATCAGAGCGCCGATGGTACCCTTGACCGGATCCCAGTTTCCGAAAATGACCATGGCGATCGCAACCCATCCGCGGCCGCCGATGACGTCGATTAAAAACATATTCTGATGGGCGAGCGTCAAAAAGGCGCCGCCGACACCCATAAAGGCGCCGCCGGCAACCAGACACAGGGTGCGGGTCAGGGTCACATTCACTCCCACGGTGTCGGCGACCACCGGATTTTCCCCTACCGTTCTGATCTTCAGCCCGATTTTTGTCTTGTAAAGCAGAATCGACATGGCCGGCACCAGCAGCCAGGCGATATAGGTCAGCGAATATTGCCTGAACAGAGCCGGACCGATTAGCGGAATCTTTGAAAGCAGCGGCAGCGTAATCTGTTTGAAAGGCTCAATTATCGGCGGTACGGTAGGGGATCCGAAATGCAGCCGATAGACGAACATGGCCAGACCGGTTGCAAACAGCGTAATGCCCAGTCCCGAGACATGCTGGCTCAAGCCCAGGTACACCGAAAGCCATGCCATCAGCAGCCCCAGAAGCATACCCACACAGGCAGCCGCAAACACGCCAAACCATACGGAGCCGGAGCTGAATGTAAACAGAAATCCAGTCATGGCGCCCATCAGCATGATACCTTCGATTCCCAGATTCAGAACACCGGCGCGCTCCGCCAAAATTTCTCCCAGGGTGGCGAATATGATCGGAGTGGCCATTCGCATGGTGGCCCCGATGAGCCCCGAGATAAACGCAATATCTATGATTTCACCCATTACCTGCGCATCAACTTTATTCTATACTCGGTAAAAAGTAAAAAAATAAGCATGACCATCAGCGCCATTCCCTGAATGACCTCGGCGATATAGGTTGGAACACCGGTCATGCGGCTCATGGTTTGAGCGCCCACAATAATGACACTGAAAAAAAGTGAAGAAAAAAGTACCCCCACCGGATGAAGGTTGCCCAGCATGGCGATGACAATTCCAGAATAGCCGTAGCCGGGAGAGATATCCATAATCAGTCGATACTGTATGGCGCACAGTTCACCAACGCCTGCCAGACCCGCCAGGCCGCCGGATATCAGAGCCGTCCAGAGAATCACCGAGGTGGTATTGATTCCGCCGAAATGGGCGGCGCGAATATTGATGCCGACCGCCTTTGACCGATAGCCGAAGATCGTCTTTTTATTGATCAACCAAATGATCCAGACCGCCAGAAAAGAGATCAGGATACCCAGATGAAAGCGCGAGCGTGTCAGCAAAATGGGATAGCACGCGGCTTTGATAATTGCCGATGAGCGGGGCCAGCTGGAGCCGGGTTGCTGCAGGGGGCCGAAAAGAAGAGCGCCCATGATGTGGAGCATGACATAGTTTAACAGTAGAGTGGAGACCACATCATCCACTTTCAGTTTTGTTTTCAACAGCGCCGGAATCGATGCCCAGATGCCCCCGGCCAAAAACCCGGCGACAATGATGGTCGGTAAAACCAGCGCCGGCGGGATAGCGCCGAGATGAACCCCTAAAACGGTGGCCGCCAGAGCACCGGCAAGCAGCTGACCCTCCGCACCGATATTCCAGAATTTAGCCCTGAAGGCGAAGGCGACCGCCAGACCCGTCAATACCAGTGGGCTGGCTTTGACAAAGGTCTCCAAGAGATTGTACCGCGTTCCCACTGCTCCATAAAACAGGTAAAAATAGGACTTCCAAAGATGCCCACCGGCGAAAAGGATCGGAACTGCAGAGAGCAGCAGCGTCACCACAATTGCGCCAATCGGAATGGCGATTTTTGCCCATCCCGTCACCGGTTCACGCTTAACCAGCCGGAGCCTGATCACGATCTTACCCCGCTCATCCAAAGACCGATTTGCTCCCGGGAAGCGGCTGCCCCCGAGGCCTGTCCCATAATATCCCCTTCAAAAATTACGACGATGCGGTCGCTTAGGGCAAAAATTTCATCCAGATCCTCTGAGATCAGAAGGATACCCGCGCCTCTTTGTCTCTCTTGCAGAAGCCTTTGGTGGATATACGCCATGGCCCCGACATCCAGACCTCGTGTGGGCTGCGAAGCGATAATCAGCACCGGTTTTCCGGCCAGCTCCCTGGCCAGCATGACCTTTTGCAGGTTTCCGCCGGACAGGCTTTTGGTGACGGCATCTCGACCGGCAGTCGTAATACGGTATTTTTTGATAAGTTCTTCGCTAAACCGATGAATGGTTTGCGATTTGAGCAATCCGTATTTGTGAAAATCAGCAGATGAATGGCTTTCTAAAATAAGGTTTTCTTCAACGCTAAGATCCATCAGCAGCCCGGTGTCGATGCGGTCCTCGGGTATTCGACCCATCTTGGCTTTTATTGCCGCCGCCGGTTTTCCGAATCCAATGGGCTTCCCGCTGATTTGAATGCGACCGCCTGTTGGGGAACGCATCCCGAAGAGCACTTCGGAAAGCTCTTTTTGCCCGTTTCCGGAGATCCCGGCCATCCCCACAATTTCGTATTGCCGGACCATCAAATCAACATTTTTTAATGCCGGAAGTTTCTGGTCATTTAGGGCGTTGAGGCGTTTGATTTCAAGGACGGGCGCACCCGCCGGAAGCTCGTTTTTTTCAATGTTTTCCAAAAGCTCCTGGCCGACCATTAGGTTTGCCAGCTCCCGGATATTGGTATCGGCGGTCTTGCGTTCGGCCACCACCTGACCGCTTCTCAAAACGACGATCCGATCTGAAATTTCGATCACTTCATTTAGTTTGTGGGAAATAAAGACAACCGATCGGCCTTCCCGGACAAGCGATCTTAGTGTACGGAACAGATCGGCGGTTTCGGCTGGGGCGAGCACCGCCGTCGGTTCATCCATGATCAGAATGTCCACGTCCCGGTATAAGGCTTTCAGAATTTCAACCTTCTGCTGCTCGCCCACCGACAGGGTCCACACGCGGGCGTCAGGATCAATCTGAAGGCCAAACCGCTTTTGCAGCGCGAGCACTTCTTGACGGGCTGATTTGAGGTCGAGAAAAAGGCCTTTACCGCAATCCGTACCCACAACGATGTTTTCAAGTACGGTTTGTGAAGGAACCAGGGCAAAATGTTGATGAATCATGCCAACGCCGCAGGAGATAGCATCCTTGGGAGCGCTGAGGTTGGTTTTTTCACCTTTTATGAAAATTTTGCCTTCATCACAGGCGTAATAGCCAAACAGGATATTCATCAACGTCGTCTTACCGGCCCCATTTTCACCGAGCAGCGCGCAAATTTCCCCTGCATAGAGGTCGAAAGAGACGTTTTTATTGGCCGTAATGCCTAAGAAACGTTTCGTGATGGAGGTCATCCTCACGACCGGTTGGTCTCTATTTGCCATCCGTTAACCTGTGACGATGATTCAAGTCATAGCTTCAAGACTTAAGATATCTTTTAATCGGATGCCGGCTTCTGCTCGTCCACGGGCACGCGAAATGTACCGTTTAGAATTTTCTGCTCGAGATCTGTGACCTCTTTAATTACCGTCGCGGGCAGGGTCTTTTCAAATGAATGGAAGGGAGCCAATCGGGCGCCGCCTTTTGCCATCATTGACCATTCACCCAGATCCATCGACACCCAGGCCTTTTTCTTGACCATTTCGATGCAAAATTTAATGGTGGGATACATGTCCCATACCGGACCGGTGATCACCACCTCCGGTGCCAGTGCATTTTCATCCGACATGTTGCCGAAAGCCAGTTTTTCTTTGGCAGCCTCAAATACCCCGAATCGTTCGGCGAAAAGCAGGTCAGCACCCGTCTCAATCTGGGCGATGGCCGCCTCTTTGGCCTTGGGCGGGTCAAACCATCCGCCGATATAGGAGATTTTGACTTTAACATTGGGATTGACGCTCTGCGCACCGGCTTTGAAGGCATTGACCAGGCGGTTAACCTCACCAATGGGCATCGCCGCGACAACGCCGAGCGTATTGGTTTTGGTAAGGCGGCCGGCAATCACGCCGCAAAGATAAGCGGGTTCGTGAATCCAGTTGTCAAAAACCGAAAAATTCGGAGCCACCTGGCCAAATTCAGACCCGAAAGCAAAAGCGATATCCGGATAATCTTTAGCCACCCTTCGCGCCGGTTCTTCGCCCGCAAGGAAAGCATCCCCAACGATCAGGTCAAATCCCCTTTCGGCATATTCTCTGAGAACTTTTTCAAAATCAGCGGCCGCAATTTTTTCGGTGAACTCATATTCGATATTAGGCATTTCCTTTTTGGCTTTCAGACAGGCCTGGTGAATAACGCCGTCCCACGGCTCCTCAATTGCCGTCTGAAAAATGGCTGCGATTTTAAATGGTTTTGCCTGGCCGGCTGCAAAGGTCAATAAAACTGAAAAGACAACCAACACAACGATCCATAATGTTTTTTTCATGCACGTCCTCCTTTCTTTTTCCGGTTTTCAGTTTATCAGGTATGATTGCTTGAGTTTTGACCGCTGTTGCTGATATCAGATCGTGCGCAGGAGCGTCAGCGTAAACGCTTTGTTTGTTGGGGAAAACGGCTACCGGGGATTCAGCGCAGTACTTCCAGCTTCTGTGAAAGTGGGATGCTTTCATGGCCGCTTTCGGGAGTCATTGGGAAAGGTTTTTTGTTTCAAGTATCACGGCACAATAGTGGAGCGTTTTGGATTTGTCAATAGACCGATTTTGGTTTTAACAAATATATTGCACCTCTTGACAAGCAGACCCAAGGCCGGATAAATTTATTTATGAATAAATTCCGCATTTTTTACAAAAGCAGTTTTCGAAAAGCCAACTTGAAAATTGTCTCGGGAAAAAGATCTGTTGAACTCAGCAATCAATTAATTGCCGGAGGATGCGCATATGTTTTCAATTCAAGAGATTTTGGATTTAGCCATTCGGCTGGAGAATAATGGTGAATCCGTTTACCGCCATGCGGTCGATGAAGTTTCCGAACCGGAGCTTGTTTCATTGCTGCAGTGGATGGCAGATGAGGAACTCGAACACGCCAAGTGGTTTTCTGAATTGAAACAAAAATTTAAAACCCATTCGACCGAACCTTTCATGGCCGAAATGAGCCGTGAGGTTTTTGCCGATTTTTTGGGCGAAAAGAGTTTTTCTCACCAAGATGTGGACTTTTCTAAAATAGACCGGGTCGGTGATCTGGTTGCTGTTTTCATCGAATTTGAGAAAGATACGATCCTGTTTTATGAGACGCTTAAACCGTTTATTGAAGATAAGGACACACTGAACAATTTAGAAAAGATAATCGCCGAGGAGAATAAGCACATTGCGCAGCTTCACCAATTTTTGGCAGATGAAGCCAAAATATCAGCGGTCGATGATTAGAATTGGTTTTAAAACCCCATCTAGCGTCCGATAGCTGCGTTGCAGACCTCTTCATATGGGGCTCATCCCGCCTGCGGCGGGACTGCGCTTGTTGAACTCCTTGATTAATATTAGATTAGATGTAAAATTCCGCTGGCTGGCGGGGCTCTCAAACGCAATCTGAGATTTTGAAACCAATTCTAGAGCATGCCATCTCAAAAATAATCGCATTTTTGAGATGGCATGCGGTGAAAGGGCTGTACGATGATTAAAATTACCCTCGTAGCATTTTCAGCTCGCCTGGTGATTCTTTCCTTGGTTTTAATGCTGTTTTTTTGCGGCGCCAGTTTTGCC
>JARRJQ010000168.1:0-5182 GCA_037388985.1 Desulfobacterales bacterium
CAGTAACGATTGAGGATATGCAGGTCGGCAGAATTTATCGGGCCAAAATGCTTAATTACAATGAAAACGGATTATATTTCGAAGCAGACAAATTGCTGCGCCCGGGAGAAGGCGTTTTCATCGGGATTGAAGATTCCTCTGTTGCTTCCTTGTCCGATACCTATAAGTGCTATCGGGCCAAAATAATATGGCGCAAGAAATTGACGGCCTCTTCTTTTTATTATGGCTATGGGGTCAAATACACAGTTGACTATAACAAGCTATATACGCAAGCCGAAGGCGAAAAGCAATTGAGCGATATCAGGCGACACGCACGCAAGCCTTATTCTCGGCCGGTCTTTTTTATTACAGAAAACCGGCGTTACGGGGGTTTCACAAAGAATATCAGTGTCGCCGGTGCTTTTATTAAAACCCATGAGAGTCTCGGCGTGGGGCAGCTGCTTACTGTAGGCTTTCCTTTAAAAAAGGAAAAAAGGGCTAAAGTCAAAGCCAGAGTCGTCTGGTCAAACCCGGAAGGCTTTGGCGTAAGGTTTTTAAGCACTCAAAAAATAGCTGCCCCCTGAAATGATCTAGTTCCTGCTCCGGTGTCCGGCTCCGCATTCCTATGACGCTTTCGATGGCCTAACTATTTATAATACTTGACCTTTCATTGCGCTTTCGCTATTGGTTAAACCCTATGGTGATCCGCCTTGATGGGGTGCGGAATCTGCCGGGAGTCGACCGAGGGTTTTAAGGGTGTTTTCATAAATTGATGGTATTTACCGGACAAAGGCGCAACAATGGCTGTGGGTGAAAAGACCGGACGAAATTCTGTACGAATTCAGCCGATAAAATTTGAAGATCTGCTCAGCAAATACCCGCCCGGAAAGATGCATGCAATAAGGAATCTGGGTATATCCAGAAGCCCTACCTCAGCCCCCATTTTAAACAAACCCCGCTTAAAGCTTTATTGCCCGGCCGATTTTTGTCGCGACGTTCGATTTTTTGATGCTTACCAGACCCAAAAAGTGGCCTTGACCGAAAAATGGTCTCGTCTTTTTTTACATTATTCCTGTTCGAACTGTCGCTCCCGTTCGAAAATATTTGCCATTATGGCGCGATGGAATGCAGTTGCAGACGAAGGTGAGGCCGTAATAATAGGTGAATGGCCGCCGTTTGGGCTGCAGGTCTCCGCACGGATGGCACCGATTGCGGGTCCGCAGACGCTTTTGATTAATGGCTATAATCCGTTAGCACTTCTTGAACAGGCACTCACTAAAGGATCATCTGTGGAAAGAGACCATGATGCGCTCAAGCTGGCGGCGGCAGTCAGAAAGATATTAACTGAACTGGCCGAACGCATGGCCAGGGCATTGGAAGATCAAACCGATTTGGAAGAGGCGGTCAACACGATTATGCAATACGATTGAATTATATCCTATTAAGGTGTCAGGTGTCAGGTCTGTCAGCGCTGACACCTGAACACTGAAACCTGACACCTGCTTTAACCTGACACCCTACGGTATTAATTCTGCTGCTCGTATTCCAGGGTGACGGTCACCGTGCGGTTCAGCGCCCGTCCTTCCGGCAGCTGGTTATCAAACAACGGGTTATGGGGTCCGGCGCCTGCGTAGGTGATGTTTTCGGAATTGATACCGCCGCTAGCCAGAATCATATCATAGGCGGCCTTGGCCCGTCGCTTGGAAAGGTCGATGTTATAGGCTTCTTTGCCGATGGTATCGGTGTGCCCCTCAATCGTGACCCTGGCGTTTGGAACCTCCTTGATGCGGGTAACGATCCGATCCACCACGTCCCGGTTGCGTTCTTTGATATCGGCACGGTCAAAGTCAAAAAGAATCAGCGCATACTTCTCCATGACTTTGTAGCCTTCCTTTTTAGTCATCCGTTCTTCGCGTTTGATGAACTGAACCGATGAACTTGCATAGGCTTTAAAGATCTGCCCTTTTTGGTCTTCAACTTCAATTTTGGCGCCGATATTTTCACAGCGGCCGATTTTAGCCAGACCGATGTCTTTTAAGTTGAACTGGTAGGTCGGCATCAAGTCACCCTTTCCGGCGGTCGAATCAAAAAGCGTTCCATCGCCGACCAGCGCAACGGTCCAGCGGACCAGATCATATCCGGCCTGGATTTGAGGCAAAATCTGGACCTGCTGAGCGTCGCTGATCTTTTCAACGTAAGTGCTTTTGATCGTATCCAAAAGCGCCGGTGAATCGGAATAAATTTCGACCCGCTGATTTTCAGCGCGACCTTCATCGACACTGCCGGCACTGGCGACTGCCGGCAGGTTGCGATCTTCTAAATCCATGCGCGAAAAATCAATGCCCCAGATATACTTCAAATAGGCGCGCACCGCCTCTGCGCGGCTGCGGGAAAGATCCCGACGGTTACGTTCTTCGCCGCGGTTTGAATTGCAGCCGACAATTTTAATGCGGGCTTGCGGGTTGGCGCGCAGCCGCCCGCCGATAATGTTCAATACATGCGTGTACTTTTCCATTGAGCCTTTTAACTGGCTTTCATCAAAGGCTTGTGTATCGGCCTGACTGGAAAGCATCGCGTAACGTGAAGGGATCTCGCTTTGAGCGGTCTCAAAAAACACATAATTCAACAGCGGTGAGCTGTCGATGGTGGTCACCTCTTCGATGGTGAGCTCGGCCGGCTGGATTACAACTTTTCCACTGGGCGGTCCCACCAGTTCATGAATCAATTCTTTTCTGGCAACGATAACCGGACACAAATCCGTGGCGGCTTGATAAGTATCTTTATGGGTGTCGGTTACCCTGATCAGGGCCTGCAGACCGGTGCTGGCGGTCAGTTTGTCCCGGCCGATCTCATCAAGCGGCAGCGCGAAAACAGGTTTAAGTTCATCGGTGCCTTTTAGCGTCTTAATGGTCTGGTTATCGGCCTGGATGCTCAGCTCCCAGTCTGCCACGCCATATTCAGCAGTGATTTGGGGCACTATTTTTATATTCGCAAGGTTGCTGCTTTCAGTGATAAATTGGTTGGCCGCCATGGCCTGCATATCGTCGGAGTCATATATGATTTCCACGCGCTGATTTTCCGCTCGGCTTCCCACTCGATTTGCCGGTGCGGGTTCGGCCGGCAGGTTGCGGGCATCGATCTGCATGCGGGAGCTGTCGATTCTCCAGACCGTGCGTAAATATGATTCAACAGCCTGGGCCCTGGCCCGGGAAAGTTCCAGGTTGCCTTTTTCAACTCCGGTATCCGAGTTGCACCCTACGATGCGGATATGCGCCTCCGGAACTTCGGTTAAGTTCCGGCCCACGATGTTGAGCACATTTTTATATCGATCCAGCGAGCGGGTCAGCAATTCCTCATTAAAAGCGGCGGTGTACGCCCGGTCCTTTAAAAGAACATAGCTGTTCGGAATTTCGCTTTGGCCGGTTTCAAAAAACACCTTGTTGCGGACCGGAGATCCGTCCAGCAATGTCAGCATTTCAAAATTTAATTCGCCGGGCTGCATGCCGAGCGTTCCATTGGGCGGTTCCAAAAATCTGTAATTGACCACATAGCGGTAGAACAGGGCGGTCGAAAAGGAATGAAAGATGGGCAGCAGTTCTGAGGAAGAGGTTGCCTTCCAGACCTGTCCGTTGTGCGCTTCGGCAAAGGATTTCAGAAACGGATCAATTTTTTTGCCGAGCATATAATCAACTGAATAGACTTCGAAATTCTCAATCCCGGCGGCTTCCGAGACCACCACGTCGTTTTCAAAAGCGCTGTTTATATCTTCGCCGTCGGAGAAAACCACCAGAAATTTATTATGTTCTGCGGGCATCTTGCGGATGAGACCGATGCCGGCCACCATGCCTTCATAGAGAAAGGTTTGACTGGTCAAGCCTTGGTCGAATGCTTGCCGGATAAACTCTTGAAGCTGCGGAATAGATTTTGAGGCGTAGGTTCGGGTATGCAAATGGTAAGTGCTAGCCTGCATATCGGCCTGGTTATCGAAGACGACAAGCGAAACATTATCAATCGGGCGCAGGGTCTTAAAAAACTCCCCCAGAGCTGACAGCAGCGGTTCAATGGCCTGACGCTCTCTCATCGAAGCCGAATTGTCAACGACCAGCACGATGTTGAGCGGGACAGATTCACGGCCCTCAAGGGGCTCGGCAGACAGAATCCGTGTTTTGCGATTTCCGCTGCGCACCAAAAAATTTTCGGCTTTTAATCCCCGCAGAGCATTGTTTTTAGCATCTTTGACCGACACCAGCAGGTTGTTGTCGTCGATAACCTGGAAAACAATTTTGCCCTTGAGGCCGGGTGTCAGGATCTCAATGGGCTCAGCCGCCAGACAGAGTCCTGCCGCCAGAAGGCTGATGGAGATCAGCAGAAATGAAATTTTTTTCTTCATCACATCTCCTTATAAATTATGTTCGCTCTTAAATGGGTTGGTTTTAGGGCTTAACTTTAGCCAGACAATCGTTTTTTTGATTTTCAAGCAGCAAAAAAGAGGCTGCCATCTCTTAATCATTGCCCCGTGCAACCCCTTTGGGGAATTGTTTTATATAAGCAAGAAACATTCCAGGAATAAAACATAGAACAATAAAACTTTAAATTGCAATTAGTTATAATGAATTCCGGTCAGCGATGATCTGCAAATGTCAGAAAATTGTCTGATTTTGTGAACAGGGTGTCAAAATTAATGAAGCTGAATAAAAAGGCAGCCATGGAACCATGACTGCCTGCATTTCAAAATCGAAAAATTCAGTTAACCGGTCTTATTTTTTGAAAAACATTCTGAATCTGATGCCGACACCTTCCATTGAAGTTCTAACCACCTCGCCGTTGGCCATAATCGTATTTCGGGCATCGGGAAAATCAAATTTAATCGCGATTTCCTGACCGGCAAATAAGTGCTGGTTGGTGTTGATAAAAATGCCTCCGGAGCTGATGTTTTCAATGGATGCCTGGAAGTCACAATCCATAGTCCTGCAACTGGCAACCATCAGCTGGGTGTCATCGACTTTTTTCCGGGCATCTTTTCTTCTTTCCAAATTGCGGGTTTGCCCGTTTGGGATGAAGGAGCTATACCTATTGAGACTATCCTCATACATCGAAAATCTATACCTCTGATATTAAATGGTCTGGTCATGCAATTAGCCTGCCGAACCATTAACCGCCTGATTTTTCTGTATTTTTAAAAATAGGGAACCTTTTTAACGGC
>JARRJQ010000168.1:5271-8044 GCA_037388985.1 Desulfobacterales bacterium
ATCTCAAAAATGCATCTAACGCTCAATAGCTGTGTTACCGACCTCCTCAAAATGCTCACATACTTCGATGTATGCTGCGCTTTTTCGCCTGTCCCGCCATAGCCGAACTCTTATGATAGCGCGACGGCGGATCGGCCGGCGCCTTGCTCTTGAGCGTGATCTACTATTTTTGAGATAAGTTCTAATTAAAGTAGTATGACCGCAACCGTGCTTATTTTGAGTTTAAATCGTTGACATCTTTACTTGGCCAGGGCCGTCCTCGGTTCTTCATGCTCCTCCGGATTTGCGGCCGTGGCGTCGCCTGTATCCGGAAGGTCCTGCCGGAGCTCCTTATCGACATATTCCGTTTTCCAGACTTCATCGGCCAGTTTGCCCCAATTTTCTGCATAGGCATCCATCTCATCTTTTTTATTCGTATAGATTTCTTCAGCCCCCGGATGGGTGAATCTCGGACCGACCTCTTTGATAACGGCGCGCAACACCTGGGGATTGTCGATGATCATGCAGGGTCGCAGATGATTCGGGTTATGGGGCTGGATGGATCGAATATGACGAAAGAGGCGGCTGTTTAAGGCTTCAGCCAGCGTTGTTTCATAGATGTTATCCGTAGCAATATGCGTGTAGACGCAGGGTTCCACATCACCCATGGCATTCACATGAAAATACCGGCGGGCGCCGGCAATACATCCCTGGACATAGGCGCCGTCGTTCCAAAAATCCAATACGAACATCGGGCGGTTGTCTCGAATGGCCATTACCTGTTTTCTTAAATGGTTTCTTTGCTGCGGGTTAACCATCAGGGAAAAATCGGCGGAACCATTGACCGGAATGTATAAAAAATACATTTGCGCCATGGACCCCAGCGAAATCATGCGGTCGATAAACTCAAAAGATGAAACCACATGCACGTTTTGGCTGGTGACGGTTGCCGAAGTGCCGAGGATAAGACGCTCCGCATTGAGATATTCAAAGGCTCGCATGATTTTGCGATAGACCCCTTTGCCTCTCCAGGCGTCGGTTTCGATTTCGTCGCCTTCGATGCTGATCACCACAGCCGTATTTCCCAGCTCTGCAAATCGTTTGGCTTTCTCGCGGGTCATTAAGGTGCCGTTGGTGTACACCTGGAAAAATATCGAAGGGTGCCTTTCCAGCATGGTAAAAAGATGAGGGTAAACCAGAGGCTCACCGCCTAAAATGGTGACAAAGTAGATGCCGAGCTTTTCGCATTCGTCCAGCAGCCGGTCGACGACCTCCAGCGGCAGCTCCGGCTTCAGCCCATAGCCCAGCGTGTAGCAGCCTTTGCAACGCAGGTTGCAGTTGTAGGTGGGGCTCAGGATCATAATGAAGGGCGGGCGAAATCCCAATTCAGCCTCGGCTCGGTTTCTTAATTTTCCTCCGATAAACCATGCACCGTTAAATAGCGTTTCAAAAAGCCGTACCCTTCGTTTTGCCGGGAGGCGCTCCAGCACGCGGCGAAAAAGTTCGCGAGCCGGATGCCCGGGGGTTTGCAGATAGTGGCGCACCTTTGCGATTGCTCGCAGGGTTTCTTCATCACTGGTGAGCAATTGGCCCAGATGGGTGAGGCGAACGAGATTTTCGTCTGAAATTCTGGGCAAAAGTGCTATAATCGCCCGAACGGCCTGCTGACTGCTAGAATTCTTTAAATGCGTTCCCATAACATGTCCTCCTAAGCCCGATCTATTCAATTTCAGTCGCGGTGGTCGGCTTTCAGCCAGATCAGAGATATACCGCCCGGCCAAGCCGGGTCTGTGGCCTATTAAATATTGCAATCAGGCGCCGGTTTTCGGCACCTGCTCATTGTTCGTCACCTCCCCAGATAGCCTTCACTTTTTGAGATTTCAAGGTGCCGGCATCTCGCATTGTTTTTAAAATCGGATGAAATGGCCGATGAGGGTAAAAGTGTTTCCACATATCGGTTCCTTTTCACGGCTCTGAAGCGCGGAAGAAAATGTTGGGTTGCGCTGCAAAACAGTTCTACACTAAAAAGCAATGATTCGCTGCAATGCTGAAACGGTAAAAAGTCGCACCAAGAAAAGCCACGCCGGATTTCAGATGAAATACGGTTTGGCGCGATGGTGCTAGATCATCGAGTGATGCTGTTTTCTCCCCCTATCTATAGCCTAATAGTGCTTTCCGGGCAGGATTACAAGCAAATTATTATTTTTTTCTGATATTGAAAACAGATAACCTTTGAGGGCGCGGTTTTTCGCAAATGCTCAGGTTTTTCAACACTGCCTGTAACCATGCGACCATCCGGCGGTGGTGAGAATATCCACCGGAATCAAGGAGGCGATTATGGAAGAAAGCAAAAAATCCGATAAAGTGGACTACGGTTGTGAGAGCCGCTGCGTAGAAGAATTTGTTGAGTGCATCGAAACAGAAGAAGGGGCATCCATTTGCAAAACCCGCGAGCACAACTGCTTCGATGAGTGCAAGCTATAATCCTCAGCGGCTTCAATCTTCAGGGGGCTCTTCAGGAGCCCCTTTTTTATTTTTCTTAATGAAATCAATCAAGACTGTTAAACAGCGCAAAGAGCAGACCGCGAATTTTCGGCGACATTTCATCAAACTGCATGCCGATGGCCCATGTTTTGGAGCCGTTGTGCACGACCTCGCGGTGCCAGATAATCCGGCCTGAGATTTTCAACAGCAGGGTGTGAGTGACAACGCTGACGTTTAATTTAGCGTTGGGTATGGATTTATCCAGAGAAGAAACGGCAGTGAAATCAACACCGGCAGCGGGATCGATAAT
>JARRJQ010000168.1:8118-18512 GCA_037388985.1 Desulfobacterales bacterium
TCCGGTAAATGTTCCGGAACTATTTCAAGCTGCAGCTTCAGAGTGAATTTATGGCGGGTTTCCTTTCGAATCTCGTCGGATGGCTCGGCCGAATCACTCATTGAGCGAATGCTCAATAAGTCGATTATGCCCAGCTCGATATTCGGATATTTGCGGCAAATACGCATGAGCTTTTCTTTGGGGATTTTGACCAATTCTACCGGCTCAAGGGTTTCAACATAAGATAGAGACCGATGCTCTTTGTTAAACGGATAAATGTCTCCAAAGAAATCATTTTCGGCCAGGATCATAGTGGGCTTTCGATACACTTTTCGTTGATTTTGCAACGTCAGGTAGATCGAATCCTTCAGCTGACCGGATACGATAAAAAAGAGATTCTCTTCCGGATCACCAATCTGTTTAACAACGTGCCCGGAGGGCAGGCGCATATTTTCAAAAAGGGAACAAAAAGCCTTTAATTCTTGGATCGATAATTTGGAAAAGAAATGACCCAGCGGCAGCGTCTCTTTGTTGCTGCTGTTTAGATCCGCTAAAAAAGATTGCACATTTTGATCCGAAGGCATCTCGACCTGCCATTGAGAGATTTTTGAAACGATTGCCGGCAGTATTTTAGCGGTTTCCAAATAGAGTTTGGCAGCCCGGTTGTAAGCTTTGGCAGCCGCCTCGGGCATTCTGTTTTTTAGCAGCAAATCCGCATATATTCGCACAAGATCGGCTTTGACAGGGAATTTTTTTAAAATTTCGAGCATCAATTCAATCGAATTAATCACAATAGAGCCGTCAATGATGTGCTCAATCGTGCTTTTATCGATTCTGAACTGACTTGGCGAGGATTTCTTTATAAATTCGGGTACTTTCAATCTTTATGCTCTTTTCGCTGTTTCAATCGCGTTTCGGATCTCCTGAGTGCAAGCAACTGTATTTTGCCGGTCGAGGCAGGGTTAACTTAATATCGGCAACTTCACCAAATTCCTTAAGCCGCTAAAAGAAATAAAGATTTTAATCCAAAACCCGCCGCTGAAAAATCTGCTTGACAAAATCTTGGTTCTGCCGACAATGGCACTTCCGGCATTAACGGCGGAGGACAAGCTGCCAGCCCGGTGACCAGGAATTTTTACAAACGATAGTGTAATAGAATTGACGTGAATACCGCTTTGCGGGGTAACTCAGTTGTTGAGTGTTAGATGCATTTTTGAGATGGTTTGCCTGGTGCTTGAAAATTGAAATCGAATATATCCACAGTTGCCGAAAATCATAATCGCCCGCTTAAAGCCATCGGTTTCCTGATTGCCGCTATCTTCGCTTATTCACTTCACGACGTGATCATAAAATGGATCAGCGGCAAATATCCGGTCCATGAAATTGTATTGATCAGAAGCAGTTTCGCGATTATTCCGCTTTTGGTGATCGCCCGTGTGGAAGGCGGTTTTCATTTATTGCGCACCACCCGTTTTGTGCTGCAGATCATCCGCGCATTTTTGATGTTTGCCTCCTTTATGACCTATTATGTAGCACTCGCTGCGCTTCCGCTGGCCGAAACCGTCAGCTTGTTTTTTTCAGCACCGCTTTTTATCACCATTCTATCGGTTACCGTATTGGGTGAGAAAGTTGAACTGGGAGGCTGGCTGGCGGTTTTAGCCGGCTTTTTGGGTGTGATTGTGATGTTGAAGCCCGGAAGCAAAATGATAAATCCGGCGGCCTTATTGGCCTTATTTTCCGCCTTTCTTTACTCGACGGGTTCGATCCTTACCCGGCGGCTGGGGCAAACCGAAAGCGGTGTCGCTCTGGCATTTTACCCGATCATTAGCTATATTCTTTTTTCCACGATTGTCGGCATGGCTTTGATTCACAAAACTGCGGCGCAACAGTCGCACCCCTCTGTTGCTTTTCTTTTCCGCGGATGGCAGGTTCCTGACGGGGGTGACCTGTTTTTATTGATTCTGTTGGGCCTGATCGCCGCCCTGGGGTTTTATTTTCTTTCCCAGGCGTATCGATTGGCGCCGCCGTCGGCGATTGCTCCATTCGAGTATACCGCCGTTCCTTTGAGTGTGGTGCTGGGTTATATTTTCTGGAAAGACATTCTCGGGCCGCAATCCATTATCGGCATCGTGCTCATTGTCGGCAGCGGGCTTTATATATTCGGCAGCAAAAAATTGCTGGCCAACCGGTATGTGCTGAGCTTTTTTAAAATCAAAATCCGCAAGTAAACCTGGCTTTAAATTTGAAGTGGTTTCAAAGCCTCAGGTCGCGTTCGAGAGCCCCGCTAGTTAGCGGAATTTCGCCCCTTATTTTAAAAATTTACGTGCTCAACCCCGCCTCAGGCGGGATTTCACATCTATTTTTTATGAAAATTATGGAGTTCAACAAAGCGCAGGCCGATCAAATTTTACCGGAATTTTACCGAATCTTCACAAAAGCTTTAAAATTAATGACTATTTTATAAAACACTGAAGATCGCTTCAGCCAAAGGAGTTGAGCGCCGATGATCTTAAACAACCGTCTTGTGATCTGGGCCGTGTTGCTGTGGGCCATACTTAGCGGATGTTTGGTGACCGATCTATTTGTCTGTCCCTGGACGGCGGTATTTCATTAACCTGTCGGTTTAAAAGGAGCCATTCGGATGAAAAAGAGAAACCATATCCTGATCATAACGGCCGCTGTGCTGCTGCTGGTCGGCACCGTCGGCACTGCGGCCGCCGGTGAGGATCAAGGGTCGCTTTCCAAAGTTACGTTTTATGTTGCATGATACGACGTCGGCCAGTCAGCCCTGGAAGGGTTGCCGGGAATTAAAAAAGTGACCAAGGGATTTAAGGGTCTCCGCGAGATTAACACTGTCACTTATGACCCCGGTGAAATCAGCATCGAGGAGATGGTCGCTGCCCTGAAGACCGCCGGCACCTATCGCGGAGTGGCGAAAAAATAGACAGCAATGCGGCTTAAGTTCAGCGGAAAACCAAGCCTGCTTGTTGGGCATTTTGCCCGCCGGGCGGCCTTTTTTTCAGTGTAATCTGCATTTGCCTTGCCTGCCCAATTAAATGCTCACCCCCTTGAATATCAAACCCGTTTAACCGGCGCGAAGCCAATTTAGTCGGGGCAAGCCTCAGCCCGCCTCCGTTTTACGCTCTTTTTTACGTAAAGATTTTAGCCTCAACGCCGATAAACAAATTATGGGAAAAGAGAGGCGAAAATATCAAAGAGTTCAAATATTTGATCCGATATCCTATTTAAGTGTGGATTCAGCCGCTGGAATGATCCATCAAAATGTAGCCGTTGTTCGCAACGTGAGCCAGACCGGAATCCAAATCGAATCCTTTTTGGAAATCAGATCAAAAGAGCTCTCCCTAATGTTTTTCGATCTGCATAAACACCAGATAGAGGTTGAAGGTAAGGTGGTTTATTGCAAAAGGAATGAATCCGGCCAGTTTAGTACTGGAATCCATCTCATCGGAAGCGAAGCAGAAAACCTTCGGTTTGTCAGAGCGCTGGTAAAATCCTACCACTATCAGAAAGAAAAATCCTGCCTGGTGATCTCTCCAGGCCTTCAAAATTAGAAGATGAATAGTTCAAACTCAAAAGTTGCGATCATTACCGGTGGGGCTTCGGGCATCGGACGGGCCCTGTGTGAGGAGCTTGCCCTGACAGATACGATCGTCGTCGCAGCCGACATCAATATTGAAGGCGCGAAACAGGTTGCAGCGCAGATCAGCGGCAACGGCGGCAGTGTCCGGGCCGAGGAACTGGATGTCACCGACGCCCAAGCAGTGAAAGTACTGATCGACCGGGTAACCGCCGAATACGGGCGACTCGACTACATCTTTAACAATGCCGGTATTACCGTGGGAGCAGAGGTCCGGGACATGGACCTTGGGCACTTTCGCTCCGTTCTGGACACCAACCTTTACGGGGTGATTTACGGCACCCTTTACGCCTATGAGGTCATGGTCAAACAGGGCTTCGGCCATATCGTCAATACGGCTTCTCTGGCAGGTCTGCTTCCTTTTCCGATCCAGGTGCCCTATTGTGCAACTAAATTCGGCGTGGTGGGTTTTTCAAAATCATTGCGCATAGAGGCGGCGGCTTTGGGCGTCAGAATAAGCGTTGTCTGTCCGGGGTTTGTGCGCACAGGGATTTTTGAGGCTTCCCGGTTTCTGAAGATCAATAAGCAAAAAATTATGGAGAAAATGCCGCTCAAGATGGTGGAGCCCGATCAGGCGGCTCAAAGAATCCTGAAAGGCGTGCGCAAAAACAAAGCCGTAATCGTATTTCCTTTTGGTGCCCGATTTTTTTACTGGCTCTACAGCTTTCACCCGGCCTTTCTGGTCCCGATCCACCGTAAAATGCTCGCTGATTTTCGCCTGCTGCGCGAAACTTCGAAATAGTTAGTGCCCATCCAAAGTGGTACCTATCCGTTTTTTCAATTCTAAGCTCATGGCCAAAAACACTATATTGATGTTTCTATGGCGGCAGAACTGCTCTCATTGTAAAGTCTTAAGTGCCTCCTTGGATTTTTTGAGGTAAACTTCTGTCTCGCATTTTTCAAAAATCTGAATGGCCATGGAAAAGCAATCCCGCGCCGGGTCGTTTCGGCCTTTGACTTTGTGCAGGAGCCCCAGTTTATGATAGGATTGGCCCAAAATGGGTATGGCCCCAGCGTCTTTCGCGGCCCCAATGGCTTTATTTAAGTGATATTCCGCTTTTTCAGCGACACGCGGAAAACCCGACATCCCGGGATCTTCACCTGAAACCGCCTGCAGATAGATATTGCCAAGCATCTGCTCCGTTATGAAATAGTTCCATAAGCTGCCATTTTTCAAAAACATTTCCGAGATATCTTCCAGTACTTTTACGCCTTGCTCCACATTGCCTTTGGTCACGAGCAGGATGCCACGCATGAATTCCAAAAATGGCGGATCTGCCCCGGTTTTTTGGAAGCTAATCAATCCCTGTTCAAAGTGGTATATCGCCTGAGTTGGATTGACACTCAGAGACACCTGGCCCAGATACAGGTGAGCGTTTCCGATGAACCACTTCATGCCCGAACGCTCGGCAAGTTCCAGGACCTCTTTGAGCGTTTGGGTTGCTTTATCATACTCCCCGGCCAGAAAGTACCCGTACCCAAGCATGACCGAATAGCCGGCCTCGCCGGCTTTAAAATGGCCAATTTTATGAACGCTGATTACTTCGCCTAAGGTTGCAATTCCCTCATTCAGTTTTCCGGCCCGGCACCACGCCATTGCCAGAAACCCTTGTGCCCAAATCCTGTCGGCGGGCGTCGGAGCTTTTTGAACCGCCAGCTCTCCATATTCAATCGCTCGATTCAATTCGCCTTTGAAGCAATAGGCTTGACACAAATTGGCGGCCGCAAATGCAATCAGACTGTGGTCTGAAAATTCTTCGGCCACCTTCAGTGCCTCTTTCCCATTTTCGGTCGCTTCATCCCAGCGTTCTAGAGACATGTAGGCCCAGGATGCGACGACAAAAGCCCACACATAAGCGCGCAGGTTAAAACGCTGCTCTATGTTTCGAAGGACCTTTTCCTTAACCTTGACGGCCTGCGCGAAGTCTCCCTTAAATAAATAAGCCCATTGCAAGATATTGGCTGCCATCGCGGCATATACAAAAGCTCCCGAAGCTTCGCAGAGTTTTGCCGCCTTGCTAACTGTCTGTATGGCCTGATCATAGTTGCCGATCCACCAATGACACCCGCCCATGGAGACATAAAACCTCCCCAGCAACTCCGGGTCTCCCAGATCGATTGCCATTTGCTCATAGGGCTTCAAAATATCGAAATAGTCTGTGAATCGGAACAGCAGCGTGAACACCAGCCACTGATTCACCAACAAGGCGACGCGACGCTGGCGGTTGAGTTCCGTATCCGGCTGCGTATCTAAAATTTTCATGGCGGCTTCAAAATAGGACCGGGAATCTTCCATGGCATTGAGCCTGGCGGCCTTCTGGTTGGCGAGGTCCAGGTACTTAAAGGCTTTCTCCATGTTATCGCTTCGCACATAGTGGTAGGCCAGCAGCTCATAGTATTCTTCAAGGCGATCCGGGTAGAGGTCTTCTATTGCAGCGCCGATCTTGCCGTGAATTTCTTTTCTCCTTTTTTGAAGCAGGCTGTTATATGCCACTTCCTGGGTAAGCGCATGTTTAAAGATGTATTCCAGCTCCGGGAAAAGCCGTTTCTCGTAAATGAACTCCAGCCCCTGAAGGTTAATCAGAGAAGACTTGAGCTCCTCCCTCATCCCCATTATGGTCTGCAGGATTCGATAGGCAAATTCTCTGCCGATCACCGAGGCTACCTGCATAATTCGTTTGAGATTCTCCTCCACCCGATCGATGCGGGCGGCGATGATTCCCTGAATGCTGTCCGGCACCTCAATCTCTGATGCTTCTTTGGTTAAAACATACTGATGATCCTTTTTCTGTATGGAGCCGTTTTCGATCAGGCTGTGTGTGAGCTCCTCCACGAAAAGGGGGTTGCCTCCGGCACGGTTAAGGATCAGCTCCCTGAGTTGCGGCACGACCTCGCCGCCAGCCAGAATGTTTTGCACCAACTGGGCACTGCTTTTGGTAGAGAGTTGATCCACACCGATTTTGCTGTAATAAGATTTGCTGCCCCATGTGTGCGTATATTCCGGCCGATAAAGCAAGATGAGCAGGATACGAGCGCCGCTCAGCCAATCGATGAAATAGTTTAAGAACTCCTGCGAAATGCTGTCGATCCATTGAAGATCCTCGATGGCAAGAACCAAGTGCAAAGAAGGCGAGGTGCCGGTAAGTCTTTGATCAAGATGTAAAATCTTCTCTGCGATCTTTTTCTTGATAATGTATTCACGATCTTCCTCTTTGATTTCAAAATAAGCTTTCAAAGCATCCAACAGAGGCAGGTAGGCCATGGAGCCTCCATAGTGCAGGCACTGGCCTTCCAGATAGGTATATTCTTCCCCGGCAAGCATGTTCTTCAACTCAATCAGAAGCCTGGATTTGCCCACCCCGGCTTCACCCACAATCCCCACAACCTGGCCGGATCTCGATCGTGCTTTGTCAAAGGATTCTTTGAGGGTTGCCATCTCGCGCCCCCGGCCGACCAATTTTGTGAGGCCTTTGGCAGCAGACGCTTCGATTCTGGTTTCTACTTTTGCGGCCCCCAAAAGCTCAAAAGTTTCCACTGGTTGCTTTTTCCCCTTAACTTGAACTTTGCCCAGGGGCTCAAACTTAAAAAAATCTTTGGCCAGCTTATGGGTGTGATTGGTTGCCAGAACGGTGCCGGGTGTGGCCATACTTTCCATTCTAGCGGCAAGATTGGTGGTGTCTCCCACAGCGGTATAATCCATTCTGAGATCATCCCCGATAGAGCCCACAATCACGGGACCTGAGTTGAGGCCAATACGCAGCTTGAACTCAACGCCGTAAACCTTTTCTATCTTTTCGCTATATTCACTGACTGCTCTCTGAGTGGATAGGCCCGCATGGCAAGCCCTTTGGGCATGGTCCTCATGGGCTACCGGAGCTCCAAAGAGGGCCATTACACCATCACCGGTGAATTGGTTGATGGTACCCTCGTGGCGGTGAATTTCATCCATCAGAATCTTAAAGCAACCGTCCATAATCTGATGGACTTCTTCAGGGTAGAGCCTTTCCGACAAAGCGGTGTAATTGGCCACTTCGCCAAAATTTTCTATCCGGTGGGATTTTAGCTTTACAGTTTGGGCATTTTAGCTCGAGTTCAGCTCCACATTCTTCACAGAACCTCACTCCTTGACGATTGTCAAACCGGCACTCCGGGCACTTCATCGTTATGCTCTCCATTTTTGTGGGTACTCTGTTTGAATGAGGATGAAGAGGAGAGAAAACGGTTATTTAAATGAGAAATAGCTTATTCATAACTCTATGTCAATTTAAGAACCATTCAATATATTGTGGGTTCCGAAAAAAGCGGATTTCGCATATACCTTGCCAGAAAACAAAATATCACCGAATAGAATATACGAAGCCAAACGGCGGATCTACTTTACACGGGTCCGGAATTTATTGTTGATGTCGAACCATTTCCGGTCTGCAAGAACAACGGAGGTTTCGACCTGGCGGGCTGGAACTGACCAATATTTCTCAAGCAACCGTTTTTTCTCCTGTTGGGAAACACGTTTAAAACCGTTTTTTTCATAAAAACGAATCGCCCATAGCGCATCTGCCCAGGTGCCGATCAATATGGGGCGATCGGTCTGCCTGCAAAGTTCGGTGAGTAACTTTGTCCCGATTCTCTGATTTTGTCTCTCCGGGCGTATATAGGCATGCCTGATGAGGGTCACATCCTGAACATGCTGAATCCCCATGACGCCGATTAACCTGCCGTCTTCCTCGTAGCCCCAAAACACCACGCCTTCATTGATTTCCCGCCGCAGCTCATCATCTGACATATAGGGAATCTTCCAACGATCCGCCGGGATAACCCCTTTGTACACCCGCGCGGCCTCGTTGATTATGGAATGGACGATCTCAAAGTCCCTGGCATGACAGCGTCGAATCATAGGCTTTGCTCTCAATCGGTCAATCGACAACCTTAATCTAAATTTTGATTTAACCAGTCAGCTACCAATTGCGCGATCTCTTTTCATCCCGGCTCACCGAGATAACCCAATGGGCGTGGTTTTCAAATCGCCTGAAGCGAGCCAAAGATTGATCAAAAAACCTTTTAGACCTAGTGAAAATGGATTGGGGCGACGGCCCGTTTAATTATGATCAATGATTTTGGGGACATTCGTTTTTCGATCAGTTAATTTAAAAAAAGCGAGCCTCCAAAAGCCCTCCACCGAACCTAGCATGTTTGATCCATTTTGAAGGTTTTCATCAGGATGCTGGTTCCGACCATATTGGTGGCATGTGCTAAAGCATCCATAATATCGCTGTCCTTCCAACCCAGATCATGGAGCCGATCCACATCTTCCTTGACCACCGCATCCGGTGTTTTGATGGCCTTCATGACGAAGGCCGCCATCTCCCGCTCGTTGTCTTCTAAAGGCGCTTGAAGCGGATCTTCTTCTATTTTTCGAATGTCGTCTTCGGTCATGCCCTGCATCTTTAAAAAATTTTTATTGAAATTGATGCAGAACACGTAATCGTATTGCTGGGCCACAAGATAGCGAATGGTGCAAAGCAGTGCAAACCCCAGGCTCGGATGCTGGGAATAATACTGAATGGACTGCCAGGCCATGCCCATCATCCATGGACTGGCGCTGGCCAGTTGTAGAGGGGCAGGGATCATCCCTATATTTTTTTGCATGATGTCGTAAATTTTTTTGGCTTCACCTTCTGCCTTCGAGGGAGTGACGGTTTGAATTAAGGCCATGGGTTTCTCCTTTTTGATAGATGGGGTGGTTTTCAAAATACCCTAGATGAACTGCGGTCAAAGGGTCACATGGTATCTTTATCAAATTTAAGTTGTCTTTTCCACATAAGCCTGGGCATAATCGTGGAACGATCATTCCAGCAAAATCTGCGAGGCTATCAGCAGCGGTGTCTGGAATTGCATTTATTGCGGATTACTTTGTTCCATATTAAAAAAACGATAAGCACATAGCTTGGGTGACCATCAGCACTCATTGCATGCTATCCCTTGCGGAGCACGGATCACTCTGGTATACTCGCCGCCACTTAGCCGAAGGACTGCTCTGGACATTTATAAAATTGCGCGCCGTACTGTGGTGCTTGCCTTTGGCCTGTTTTGTCAGCAGCTAAGGAGATGCTCCATGCCGGATCTCACCCATTTGCCCCTGTTTATCTTTGCATCGGCGGTGCTGATACTCACCCCCGGTCCGGCGGTTCTTTACATAATTGCCCGAAGCGTAGATCAAGGTCGGCGAGTGGGGCTGGTTTCCGTTTGCGCCATCGAGGTGGGCAATTTTATGCACGTCCTTGCAGCGACTCTCGGCCTGTCGGCTCTGCTCCTCTCATCGGCCCTGGCCTTTACCATTGTGAAGTATATGGGTGCCGCCTACCTGGTCTATTTAGGCCTTCGCAAACTGTTCTCACACGATGCCATCCAGGCAAGCCGTAACAACCGACCCCAAACTCTCCGCCGAACCTTTTCGCAAGGGGTGGTGGTTGCGACGTTAAACCCGAAAACAGCGCTGTTTTTTGTCGCTTTTTTGCCGCAGTTTGTCGATCCGTCTCATGGCGCAATCGCAGGGCAGATGTTGTTTCTGGGGTGCATCTTTGTCATGCTGGCTGTGATAAGCGACAGCATGTATGCGCTGTTAGCCGGAACCGTTGGGCAGTGGATCAAAGGTTCCCGGTCGTTCTTGCGCACGCAACGCTATGTGGCGGGAAGTGTGTATATCGGATTATGCCTGACGGCCGCATTGGCAGACGCACACACGCAGTGAGCGAATCGC
>JARRJQ010000169.1:0-8073 GCA_037388985.1 Desulfobacterales bacterium
CTCCCCTTCCCAGTGCCGAGGTGAATTAAAATTAATTTGTTCTCGAGCGAGGGTAAGAGGAACAAGTATACTGCTTGATAATCGCAATCCTATAAATCGCCATCACACTAAGAGATTTGAGGGAGGCCAAGAATTTTCCTCGCCTCACTTGGAGTGGCGATTTCTCTTCCGAGATGCCTCGCTATTCCGGCAACGGCCTCAATGACTTGGCCGCAGCTTTGCAGGATGTCATTGCGGTGAGGGTACCTGTAAACGGCATCTTCTATTCCAACTCTTACAATATCGGCGCCAAGCATGATGGAAGTCACAACCAAAGGCAGCCAGAATCGCCCTCCTACGAGTGACTGCCATAGCACTCCTTTCTGCTTGGGCAACATGCGCACATAAGTGAACAGCATTTCTAGTGCTTCCATCGTCGGTTTTGGTGTCGGACTGTTGTGGACACCCAGCAGGGTGTCCAGGATGATGGGTGTTTTGGCTAAATTCGGTTCAATAGCCCAATCGATCACGTCCTGCACATCCGAGTGTTTGAATGGGGAGAACTCCAGCCTAATCCCTTTGGATTGAAGATACTTCACATCGGAGGTAATCCCCGCTTTATTATTAAATGAGAGAAAAGAACCCCCACGGCCCAGTGCCGCAGTATGACAGAGGATAATTGCAATTTCGATATACCGGTTGTTGGCGCCGAGTTTTACAAGAGGTTCTACAATCGGAGACATTCTGGTTTCGGCTAGAATAGACTGTTCTTCAACCAGCGGGCCTATGAGCTTAGGCGGACTGACATAAATCGCCCCGACGTCGGTAATAATATCCGGAGCCACATCGAAAACTGCATCACACCATTCCTTGTGGAGTTTCACCCGCTTATCCACCGGATTAAATATTGTTTCTGTTTCAGGGTCCCTTGGATGAAAGTGCCACATCGTGGCTCCCGCATTATACGCTGCGCCAACATCCTTTGCGACCTCCTCTGCTAAAACAGGTAAATTTGGGTTATGCGTTCTATTAATGAAAGCACCCGAAACGCACGCATTAATAATAAGTGGTTTATCCATTGCGGCATCAGCGGGCTCGTTGTGGGCATCGAAAACTTTTTTGGTCTCATCTACCAGCATTTGATGCGGATCTATAGCCATTAGATCACCTCCTTAGATTACCAATTCCCTTGGCGTTTTTTCAGCCATCAAATATTCCTGGGTGACAACGAAAACCCTGTAATCGGGATCACAAAAATTTTTTTCATCCTCTTTCATAATACCTGGCTGCGGGCCCGACATTTGTTCTTTCATATCCTGTTCGCTCGCGAAATACAGTTCAACCATCCCGTCAAAAGGCCCTTTGCCCACGAATTCCTCAGTGACAAAACTAGCCACAATTTTTCTCACAGGATTTTTCTCTGCCGACTCCTTTTCAAGCCTGTTATGCTTGTTAATCCAGTAATCCTTGAATTCTTGAAAGGTTAAATCTTTACGCTTTTTTACAAAACCAACGACTTTGTACATGACTTTTTACCTCCTTTTATATAGTTGTGTGTCTGGCCCGGTTAAACGCAAATCCATATTCCTTCTGTCTAAAATTGTGTTGGATAACGGTGCATATGGTATAATAGAAGGAGCGGGTGGGCCAAAATAAATTAGAATATAGGTTTATGATCTGCTTAAGCCTTAAAGGTGGCACGCGAGTGTAACGAACGCGAGCAGTGGTTTGGCTGCTAATTCGCGGCGAAGGGCTAGAAGATGTAAGATCACTGATCAGGCTTAGAGGGTCAAAATCGATCTGAAGAAGCGTTCTTTGTCTTGAAATTGATACAAAAGGGAGTGGAATGATCTGAAATTCAATGTAATCCTTATTTGTAAGCTTCGAATGTTTCAACTTACGAAGGAGCATAGTTTCCCCCTAAAAGGGTTCAGAAATATTCAACTCTCTTGGATTATAAAATAAAGGATTAAATAAAATTTTTTTAAGAGTCAAGGAAAAAGTTGACAAATACTAAATTTTTAAAGTATGACTTAATTAATTTATAAGGGGTCATTAATGGATAATTTTTTGTCATTTTCAGCACGGGAGAAAATCCGGCGTCTCCGCAAAAGTAAAGGCTTTACTTTGAAGGCTTTGGCCAAGCAATGCAATTGCTCTCCCGCATTGCTGAGCCAGATTGAGACGGGGGCCGTAAACCCTTCTCTATCCACTTTAGGATTTATCGCGGAAGCACTAAATGTTGCCGTTTTTGATCTTTTCTCTGATGAACCGCCAATAAATAATAGCCTTCCTCGAGTTTTGCATCCGGAAGACCGCAAATTACTGAGCCTAAAAGGAGATATTCAGTTTCAGCTGTTATCTCGAGGCTTTGGTGTGCCCTTTGAATTTGTCTTACTCAAATTTCCTCCAGAGACAACCGCAGGGATTGACATTAACACCAAGGACGGAAGCGACCTTAATACCCATGCTGGAACAGAATGCGGAATCGTGCTTCAAGGGGAACTGGAAATTCAAGTTGAGAAGGAAGTTTACCATTTGAAGCCAGGTGACTCAATAACACTGCCTTCCCGCCTTCCTCACAAAATTTCAAACATAGGTAAGAAAGAGGCGGTTGCTATCTGGGTAGATTCAGAGCCTTTTATGTTTTCTGTCTTGTAATAGGAAAAGAGGGATCGAGTAAGCAGATCTGATATGGAGCTCGCCTATAGTAAGTAATTGATAATTCAATAAAATATCTAATAATCAAGCCATTTTTGGGTTAAAGCTGCGATTTTAAGGGTTAAATGAAGATGGGTACGGTCATATGCATTTCTTCTTAAAAATATATGAAATAAGGTGTTAATAGAAAACCAATTGACTAATTGCTTCATAGTAGTGGGCTAAATTCGCGAAAGCGGCTTCCTTGTTCCCAATTACCTGCCAGAAATTGCTTCTCATTTCGCATCCAAAATCAGTGTCCCGGACGAAATGGACTAAGTGACTCCTTAGCCGATCATCTCCTTGAATACGCGTTTCTGCACAAATGGCAGCCCCCACATTTGCACGCTTAAACCTGGAAGTATCAAAATACTCTGACGGTTCTTTGAATGTGGTTTTTAATTTAACTATTTCTCCGCCCATCATCTCTTGGGCAAGGTTACTGGCTCCAATATAATGCCCGGGCCGCCAATGATCGCCCCACTTACAGCGGCCACTTTATTTCCGACACAGGCGATCCTACAGGATCTTTAATCGGCAATTCGGGTATAACCGGTAAAAGCAGATGAGTCTGATGGGCAATGTCATGGTAGACGACATTCTCACCGGGGACGGGCTGGCCCTGGAAAATGTAGGTGGAACGAATTTTCCCCTGGTACTCTAAATCATTACTGCCGATGCTCAACCAGATCCTGTGCCCTTTTTTGAATGTGTGGAATATGGGCCTCATTTCAATCTGGAAATCATAGATGGCATTCGGCTCTTGAGGGTTCGGGTTGCAGAAAGGGTGAAAAGGCTGTCCGGGCAGGGATTTGCCTTCATCAATTTCGCGATAGGATGCCCTTAAATGACCTTCGGTGATTATCTTGATATTGCCGTCGGGCGCCACGTCAGCCAACTTTATGAACCAGATCGTGTCCGCTGCTGTTGACGCGCCATTAAGATGTAAGCTGAGTGGCCCCCAAACCCTTAGATCATAGCCCATGGGGGTGGTGCTGTAGGTCAACAGGGATGAGGAATCAGAGGGATCAGGGCTCAAGGTCACATACTTGTCCGGTGACTCGTCTTGCACCGGGGGTTCCAGGCTTAGTGAACCTTCATGTGATGCTGTTGATGCGGGGGCGTTATTGGATCGAAAAAAGAATTTTGTCCATTTGGTCTCTGCAAAGGGATATTCATTGCCGTAATGCCATGTCCCTGTGCCTGCGTCGAACAGGGTCACCATGGGTTCTTTCATGATTCCGGTATCGATTTCCTTGAGCCAGTAATCGAGCCACCTGAGGATCTGTTCGTTCAGCGGGTTGCTCTCAATGAAAAGCACATGTTCTGCGAAGGGATCCGGGGGAGGAACGACCAGGAGCTTTTTAGGTGCACGGATCTCTGGAAATATCCGGAGCTGTCCCAGGGTGTGAACTGCGGAAAGAGGAACGATACTCATCAACGGCACGGTGATCTTGTCCGATTTCGTCCAGGCCGATCTCTCCCAATAGTATGGTCCGTCATCGGTGTGGGATGCCAAATCAAGTATGAAATTCGCAGGCGGTAGTTTTCCTTCAACAGGACCCGGCCACAGGCATTGGGTTATTGTATCGACACCCCACATACTTACAAATTGCGACCACATCACGCCGCCTTTGTAAGCCACATCCCGGTACTGGTCCGTTCCGGCGTCATAGGGCACGATACATTTTAGATTGGGGGGTTGTTGGGCGGCCACCAGGTACTGAATCTTCCCGAAGTAGGAATCTCCAATCATGCCCACATTACCGTTGCACCATGGCTGTCCTGCAATCCATTCGACCAGGTCGTATCCGTCCTGCTGCTCCTTCATGTCATAATAGTTGTATTGGCCCTGTGAAAAGCCGGTCCCCCTTATCGAAGCAATAATATGGACATATCCTTGGGACACATAAAAAGGTGTTGCACCGGCTTCGATGGAGTGGGACAGCCCCGGGAGGAGTTGCTGCATCTCCTTGATATAAGGAGACATGGACAGGATGGCCGGGTATTTCCCCTCTGCTTCGGGCCGATAAATATCAACCGCGAGCCGGATGCCGTCTCGCATTGGGACATGAACATTCGCCTCGAGATGGACACCCGGGGCGAGGGGTGGTCTTGCGACGGGAAAAGATCGTGACATTTTCGCCTCCTTTTTCGTGCCATCCAGAAATTCGGGATTTGTGGATGACGGAATCAATAACTAGCTCTCAGCTGAACGCACTGGCGGACAACGGTGTTTGCTGAAAGCGGATTGCCAGGTACGCACAACGGGAAATAGCCTTTAGATGCGCACCGGTTACACTGCATGAAATCACGGCTGCAGCCCGGTCCCGCAGTGCCTTTAAAAAGACGGCAGGGCATTGGCCGGGTCTTTTCCGTAAAGATCCCTGAATGCCGGCAAGGGAAGATCACGGGGTATGGGGTGGTTGAATGCCGTTTTAGCTAGATGGGCCCGGTGCTCCTCCCATGCCCCTGAAATGAACTTCGGGCAGCTGAAACCGTCCAGAGCGCTCGCAGCCATCCACTGGCTCGCCGTCAATCCGCCCTTAAATGCAGGCCGCGAACCCGCCTGGCTGACCATCTGCCAGGAATGCTGCGGCGTTCCCCTGGCCTTTGTGGCAACGCTGAATGTCAGGGTCGGAATCAGCCAGCTGACATTCCCCACATCGGTTGACGCCTTGAAGACAGCTACATCCGGGAATGCTCTGCTCAGATCCGGGTGGGTTAGGCCGGTATCGAACGCAAGATCTTTCACCGGGGTTCCCATAGATCTGAGGATTTCCCTGCCGAATTTTTGGTCCGCTTCCGAGAAGGACGGCGGGCCAATCAGGGTTGCGTTCAGATCGCCCATTCCGGCAAGCACTTTATTAGGAAGCACCTCGCAGGTCGAGGTTAAAAGTTGGTGGCTCATTTTCGTCTGGGTCATCAATGCGGCGCCCCCGGCAATGTCCTGGAGCCAGCCACAGATCTCATCAACCTGAAATCTTCTGGGCGCCCGGATAAAGTACCAGATCTCCGCATCAGGCGGGACATTGTTGGGGACCTCGCCGCCCCTGGTGATGACGTGCATGACCCGTGCGTCCTGTATTATATGCCCTCGCATATAATTGGCGCCAGTGCTCATGAGTTCTACGGCATCCAGGGCGCTTCGCCCGGCCTCCGGTGCGGAACCGCCATGGGATGATCGACCCAAGAACCGAAATTTGATGCTGCTGAGTGCCAGAAAGGATTTGTAATCCGCGCCGTTCTTTTCTTCAGGATGCCATGTTATCATCATGTCGGTGCGGTCAAAAACGCCGTCGCGCGCCATGAACACCTTTCCGACCAAGGTTTCTTCAGCCGGCGTCCCGAAGATTTTGACGGTCCCCTTGATGCCGTACTTTTCCATCGCAACCCGGGTCGCGATTCCTGCGAAGCAACTGGATGTTCCCAGCAGGTTATGCCCGCAACCATGTCCCGGAGTGCCCGCTATAATGGGCGAATGCTCCGTGCCCTCCGCCCTTTGAGAAAGGTTGGGCAGGGCGTCATATTCAGCCAGAAAACCGATTACCGGATCGCCCTCACCCCAGGTGGCCGCAAAAGCGGTGGGCATTTGGGAAATGCCTTTCTGGATTGTAAAACCGTTGTTTTCCAGAAGCGCCGTCAATCGATCCGCAGCCCGGAATTCAGCAAGGCTCAGTTCGGGATGCCGCCATATATCATCGGAGATTTTTTTGTAAAGGTCACTGTTGGACGCGATCCACCTGAGCGCGAATTCCTTTTCAGGGGTCATCCTGCCGCTGCCGCACTGATTCTGTGCCGTTGATCCATGCATTGCAATTTTCCTCCTGCGCCGGGTACCGCTTTTAAAGTTTCACCTCCGGTTCTGGAATCTTCACCCTTGATGCCTTAGATTTGATCCTCGACTTTTGTGACGTTAGGGAACACACAACGGACACACGCGCGGTTTCCGAACGCTTCGAATCACTAGAACTTCCGGTAGGGAAAGAACTCCGAAGAGGTTTTTCCTCCGGACATATAGGTTCCGATTATATTTCCGCCTGTAACGGGCAGCAGCAGGTGAGAGGGGTGATCCGCATCGTGGTAAACCGTCACCCGTGATCCTGACTGCCGCCAGAGGTGGCCCTGACCGACGGCATCCTTGAAAGATCCCGGTTTTTCGTCATCCGCGCACTTCACCCGCAACCCGATCCGGTGGCCCGCTTTGAAGAGATTGGCAATGGGCCTGATCTCGATGTTAAATTCGTATATTTCGTCGGGTGTGAGGGGTTCGCGCTTCGTGTGCAGGTGGTGGGGTTGCCATTTTCTGGACCTTTCCGGGTCCAGCCGCCGCTGGGACCCCCGTAGCCAGCCGCGCGTCAGCATTGTTTCTTTTCCCTCCTGGTCGATATCCCAGAGGCTGATGAACCACAAAACCTCACTCTCGGTGGACGAGGCGTACAGATTCAAAACCATGGGGCCGATGATCTCCGTATCCTCAATCAACGCCGGTGTCGAAAAAAAGAGCCCCTTACGATCCATGAAGGAATCCTCGAAGGTCGTTAACCCCTCATTGGGCCAGAACTCGTGCTCGCTCAACAGGCCTTTCTCGTGGAGGTAAAATGGCGTCCATCGAGTTTCTGGCAGGGGCCATTCGTCGCTCAAACGCCACTGACCCGTCCCCATGACAAAGAGCCTTACAGGGGGCTCTTCCATCACGCCGTTTTTAATCCCCTTTAACCAATAATCGAACCAGCGCAGGGACTCGTAGGCATACTGGTACACGGGGCGATCAAGGTAGATGGGAGGGCCGACAATCATTTTTTTGGGACCCTTCCAGTTTTCCCAGCTACGGAAAGCACCGGGAAGGTGTAGTCCGTACATGCCCCAGCCGCCTCCCAGGTAAGCCGGTACAGTAAGATCTTTGGTGTAATCCACACTGCGTTCAGCAAAATAGGCACCATCCACGTTGTTCAAAATAATGTCCACGAGCAAGGCGTTTGTTGATGCATCGGAGTTTTTTAAGGCCTCCACAAGATAGGGGACAGCCCTGATTTCCTCATCCTGAAGGGCTTTTGAAATGGCTGCATGGTATGCGTCCTTCCCCCATTTTTCGAAACACCAACTGGAGTAACGGAAATTATCGATGGTAGTGGTCCATCCGCGCATAAAGGCGTGGGACAGGATGCCGCCGTGGTAGAATTTATCCCGATAAAAATCGGTATAGCCGAAAGGTGTAAAAAGGGCCTTGAGATGGGGAGGGTTCAGGGCCGCAACCTGTTGCTGCGACACGGCAAAGGCGGAGACCCCGAACATACCCACATTCCCGTCACACCAGGGTTGATCCGCAATCCACTCTATGATTTCACAGGTGTCCTGGACCTCGCGGGGACCGTAATTGGTGTATGTGCCTCC
>JARRJQ010000169.1:8141-21017 GCA_037388985.1 Desulfobacterales bacterium
ATTTTTCAGAACTGTCCGGTTTAAAAATATCCGCATCTATAGTAATTCCGTCGCTCATGGGGATGGAAGCACCGGTTTCCGCGACGATGCCGTAATTCCTTCTCGAAGTTTCCCATTTTTTTCCGAACATGATGCGCCTCCTTTTTCAAATCAGGTCACTGAATGATGATCTTTAATGCCCCTTTTCTCAGGACGTCAGGAAGACCCCAGGTAAGCCCTGATAACCTCCGGGTCTCTCCTGATTTCCTCTGGAGTTCCCTGAGCGATTTTCTTCCCGAAATTCAGGACGCAGACTGCGTCCGATATGTTCATGACAAAATCCATGTCGTGCTCCACAAGCAGGACGGTTTTATTGAGACCTGAGCCGGTCTCTGAAATGATCCGAGCCAGCATATTTTTTTCCTCCTGATTCATGCCGGAAGCCGGTTCATCCAGGAGAATCAACTTCGGGTCTGTTGCCAGGGCCCTGCCCAGTTCAACGAGTTTCTGCAGGGCAAAGGGAAAATTGGATACCTTTTCATCCCTGTAGGTTGAGAGCCCTAAAAACTCCATGATTTCTTCAGCTCGTTTCTGGTGTCTTTGCTCTTCGCGGACAACTTTCCTCGTTCGAAAGAGTGATCCCATCAGACCGTAATGAAAATGACTGTACAATCCGATAAGGATGTTTTGGCTCACTGACAATTTGGAAAAAAGCTCGATGTTCTGAAAAGTCCTTGTTATTCCCAGTACGCAGATCTGGTCGGGCCTCATCTTGATTAAATCTTTTCCACAAAATGAAATGCTCCCGCTTTGAGGCGTGTAAAAGCGGGTTATGCAGTTGAACATAGTTGTCTTTCCCGCTCCATTTGGGCCGATCAGGCTGAAGATTTCGCCCTGGTGCACATTGAATGAGACATCGTCGAGAGCAAAAATCCCTCCGAATCTCATGGAAACAGAATCAATGGACAGGAAATCTTTCTCATTCATTGAGCGGTCTCCCGATCATAAACAAAATCACCGTCAACCATGGTGGCAAGAACCTGAATATCTTTGATCCTCTCCAGGGGCACCGATATGGGGTTATCGGACAGGAGAACAAGGTCGGCCAACTTCCCTGTCTCGATGGAACCTTTTATGTTTTCTTCAAAAGTGGTGTAGGCGCCATTGAGGGTGTAGCAGCGCAACGCGTCTTCCACCGATATTCTTTCCAGGGGCCCATAGTCCTGGCCGCTTGAGGTCTTCCGATTGACGGCTGCATGTATTCCCAAAAGGGGGGCACCGTCGATGACCGGACGGTCAGAGCTGAAGGCCGTGATAATGCGGTTGTCCAGCAAGGTCTTGAAAGGCTTGGTATGGGCTGCTCTTTCAACTCCCAACTGATTGATGTAGCTGTCACCCAGGCCCCAGACAAAACCGGGTTGAGGGACGAGGATAATGCCCAAGCGCCGGATGCGCTCTATCATCTGAGGAGTGAGCATGACGCCGTGTTCGATGCGGGGTCTTGCTCCTGTTATGTCTTTCAACTCATTGGCCTTTTCGAAGGCGGTAATCGCCGCATCCAGGGTTCGGTCGCCTATGGCATGAACAGCCAATTGCCATCCCAATTGGTGGGTTGCTGCGACCACCCTTTCCAGTTTTTCGGGGTCAATGACAAACAGGCCGGTTGTTTGGTCCTCGGGATCGGCCCCATAGGGGTCATAGGTTACCGCCGTGCCCATGCTTAATGCCCCGTCCGGGACGAGCTTGAAAGGGCCTATTCTCAGTTTTTCATTTCCCATCCCCGAGCGTATGCCCATCCCCAGAAGCTTGCGTTCCAGATCTTTCATCGCTTCATTGAAATTCTCATAGTCGATCAGGGCTTCGCTCCATAAGGCCAGGTTGTGACGAACCCTGAGCAGACCGCCTTCCACTGCTTCCTGGTAGGCGGCGATCTGACGGGGCACGCCGCCGTTGGTTCCGACGGCAGCGTCCATGGCGCTGGTGATGCCTTCCGACAGAAGTCTCCCGCCGGCTTTTTGAAGCGCTTTAACCAGGTCTTCAAAAGAGGGTTTTGGCATGACGGCCTCGACAAGGTCCATGGCGGGAAATTCCAAAAGCAGCCCCGTAGGCTCACCGGTTATTTTGTCCCGTACAATTTTACCTCCCGGTGGATCCGGGGTTTTCCGGGTGATGCCTGCCATTTGAAGGGCCCTGCTGTTGACTGCCATGACATGACTTGACGTATGTCTTAGGCTGACCGGGTGATGGGGGGCCGCGCGATCCAGGTCCCGGCGGGTCGGATTCCTCCTTTCACTAAAGTTGTTCTGGTTATATCCCCTGCCGATGATCCAGTTCCCCTCTTTCACATGAGTTGTCGCATCTTTTACGGCCTGAATCATCTCCGCAATGGATCGTGCCGATTCCAGGGGAACACCGCTCAAATTCAAACCGAATTCCATGGTATGGTTGTGGGCTTCATTAAAGCCCGGTACAACCGTTGCTCCGTCCAGGTTTCGTACGAGGGTTTTCTTTCCTATGGATGACCTGACCTCATGCGTATCTCCAATCCACAGAAACTTCCCATCCCTGACGGCCACCGCTTCCGCCATGGGTTTTTGCTGATTCATTGTAATCACCTGACCATTCAACAACACCATATCCGCATCTATCTCTATTCCCATTGCAAAGGCTCCCGTCACATGAAATGTTTTTGCGCGTTCTGTTTATAAAAATTTTCTTCGCAGGTGATTTGTCAACCGGTACAGACCGCCGACCAGACCCTCCGGTAAAAATAGAATGACGACCAGGAGGACACCCCCCGTCACCAGTTCCTGCCAACCGGCAAGACTTGCAAAAATTTGGGGGAGAGAGAACAAAATGATCGCTCCGATGATGGAACCGGATATGGTAGCCAGACCACCTACAACAATGATGACGACAAACTCCAACCCCACCAGAATCGTAAAATCTATGGGGGCGATATATTTAATCAGATAGGCATAGATCCCCCCTGCGATGCCCACATAACAGGCGCTGATCGCAAAAGAGACGGTCTTGGTCTTCACCAGGCTGATTCCGTATGACTGGGCTGAGATCTCACTTTCTCTGACCGCGATAAAGGCGCGTCCCGTGTTGGAACCGACCAGGTTGATGGCAAAATAGGACATGACGGCCGTGACTCCCAGGATGAGATAATAGAGAGCGGTTGAAGATTCAAATTGGAGCGAACCCAGGGCAGGGGGCAGGACAACCAGACCGTTTGCCCCGCCGGTTAGGGAGGCCCACTCATTGAAGACTTCCCCTGTGATCATGCCAAAAGCGATCGTGGCGATGGCCAGATAAACCCCGGACGTCCTCAAGGCGGTAAATCCGAGAAAAAAACCGATCAGTCCGGAAATAGATCCCCCTAAAAACAGCGCAACCACGAAAGGAAAACCCGGGATCTTGGATCCCAGAATAGCAACAGTATAGGCCCCGATTCCAAAAAAAGCCTGGTGCCCCAGAGAAATCAACCCCGTATAGCCGCACAAAATGTTCATTCCAAAGGCCACAATGATGTAGGCACAAATAATACTGAAGACAAAGACCAGATAGTCTCCAAAGATGAGAGGCACTCCGAGGAGAAAGAGGGTGACAAAGATCAGGAGTATTATAGTCAGTGATTTCAAATTCATGAATTTAACTCTTTAAACCCTCTTCTGCTTTCGAACGCCCAGCAATCCCTGGGGCATGACCATAATTACGGCGAGCAGCACGACCCAGACAAAGATATGTTTGACCCAGGTGGGCAGATAGGTTCCCACCAGGTTTTCGAATACACCGAGCAAGACGCCTCCCAGCACAGCTCCGGGCAGGCTTCCAAAACCCCCGAGTACCGCTCCCACCAGCGCCTTGAGGATCACCATGAACATCCCGACGTTGAGAATAAGCAGTGGTGATATGAGAATTCCTGCAATGGACCCGATTCCGGCGCTCAACCCCCAGGACATGGAATAAATGCTCGAAACCGGGACCCCTCAGGTCATCAAAGGTCCAGATTTGCCCGGTGGCATTTCGAAGTATCATTCCGACGGCAATGGAAACCATGATGGCATTCATGTGAGGCGCATTGATCAGGCCCCTGAACACCAGAATTTCGAGGACTGCCCCAATGAGCCAGGATATGGTAAAGCTCAACATGAACACAAGCCAATAGGGCAGTTGAAGGTCTGCAACAAGGGTATAGGAAATAAACGCGCTCAGGACGACCATTTCACCCTGGGCGAAGTTAATGATATCAGTCGCCTTATAAATCAGCACAAAGCAAATGGCCACGAGGGCATACATGCATCCCATCACGCAACCGAATATGATCTGCTGTAAGATTTCAATGATCATTTCCATGTTATATTACCCGATGCGGCCGGACAGCATCATTTGCCCAGATAGGCCTTTTTCACATGCTTATTTTGCAATAATTCTTCATTTTTTCCAAAAACAGCGACCTTCCCGGTCTCAAGTACATATCCCCGATGGGCGATGGAGAGACCCAGGTTGGCATTCTGCTCCACCAGAAGAAGGGTGGTGCCTTCCCGGTTGATCCTTCGGACTATTTCATAAATCTCCTCGACGATCATGGGGGCCAGACCGAGAGAAGGTTCATCGAGAAGCAAAAGTTTGGGTCTGGACATGAGGGCGCGTCCGATCGCCAGCATTTGCTGTTCTCCTCCGGACAGGGTGCTGGCGATCTGCCCTTTCCGCGAACGCAGTATGGGGAAATAGTTATTCAGGGCGGACAGATCCCTCGTGACTACCGTTCGGCTTCTCCTGCTATAGGCGCCCATCAACAAGTTTTCCAGGACGGTGAGATCGGGGAAAAGCTCTCTCCCCTCAGGGACCTGCGATATGCCCAACTTGACCACCCGGTGGGGTCTCAACCCGTCTATTCTGCGGTTCTCAAATTCCATGGTCCCACAGGAGGGCTTTACCACGCCGGAAATAGCCCTCAGGAGCGTGGTTTTGCCTGCACCATTGGCTCCCAGAACGGTCACGATACTCCCGTGATCGATATCCAGAGAGATCCCCTTGAGGGCGTGAACGTGCCCGTAATAGGTCTCCAGATTTTCTATTTTGAGTAATTTACTCACAACAGATACTTGTCAATTCCCCTGCACCCGCCCAAATGAAAAATGAATGGAGCGAGAGCAGGGGATGAGATGAAGACAGTATTATTTTTTCTCGAGTTCCGGGACCGGCATGTTCTCCCAGTGGATCCAATCGGTCGCCTCGATTACCTTTCCATCCTTAATCTGTCCGATGATGATGGATGAACTGGCCCTGTGGCGGTCAGGTGCATAATAGAAGTCAGCTCCTTTGTAATAGGGCAAATCAATGTTCTTCTCACTGATGGTTTCAACGGCCTTGATAAAATTTGTCCTCGTCAGATCCTTTCCGGCCCGCTTACAGGCTTCAGCAAAAACAAATACATTGGTCATCCCGGCAATCATCATATTGTCTACCTGCTTGTCGGGGTAATAGCTCTTGGCCAAATTTCTGTAAGGAGCCAACTCCGGCCGGTTCGGCGCCTTAAAGGGCAGCATGATAAAAACATCCTCCGCATCTTTTGCTGCAACCTTGATAAAACCCGGATTGCTGCACATGAGTGGGCCGATGGTCTTGGGGTAATAATCCATGCTGTGCATGGCTTTCAGGATCTTGGCGACTCCCGGCGGGGTGGCTGCGGCGACTATGCAGTCGGCACCCGCTTTTTTAAGCCTGGTGGCCTGGGAACTCACGTCATAGTCGTCCATTTTAAATTTTTCCTCGGCTACCGGTTTTGTTCCGAGGGCTTGGAGATATTCCCTGGCCGCATCAAGGTGTTCTTCTCCGAAGGGATTGTCCAGGTAAAAAACACCAATTTTCTTGCATCCTTCTTTTTGCATCATGTATTTGATTCCCTGAATGGTCAGTTGCCTGTAAGAGGCCGCATCCGAGAAAATGAGGGGTTGATCGTCCAGGAGTTTAGATTGGGTTGCAGCGCCGTACAATGGAACTTTGAACTGATTCAGGAGCGGAATACTTGCCAATACGGTCGGCGTTCCCAGGTTGAACACAAAACAAAATATCTTGTCCTGAGAGATCATTCTCCGAACATTGGCCACATGCCGGTCCGTACGATAACCGTCATCCATAACAATCTGTCTGATCTTTCTGCCATGTATGCCGCCTTTTTTGTTGATCTCTTCCACCATGGCCTTGGTACCAAGGACATTTTGGTTGCCCACATAGGCCATCCCTCCTGTCATGGCCTGTATCGTGCCTATGAGGATTTCATCGTCTGTGACCCCGACCTCCGCAGACGCAGAGGGAAGCGCGGCGAAGACTCCTCAAGAGCCTTTTGAGCGCTTTACCTGCAGAATTTCTGGGGATCACATCGGTGAAAACGACGGAAGTCGGTTTTTTATAACTGGTAAAATGGGATTTGCAAAATTCTACAATTGACATTTCATCCGCCGATTTTCCGCTCTTTAAAACCACGTGAGCACGAACCGTCTCTCCCCATGTGGCATGTGGAATGCCCACCACCGCTGGATCGGCCACTTCAGGATGCCTGAAAAGAACTTCTTCAATTTCCCGAGGGTAAATGTTTTCACCCACCCTGACGATCATGTCCTTCTTACGGTCAACAATTTAGTAATAGCCCGCCCTATCGCCCTTTCCTAAATCACCCCAGAAAAGCCACTCTCCCTTAATTGCCTTTTTTGTAGCCTCTGGTTCTTTGTAATATCCCTGCATGGTATTCCAACTCTGGCAAACATACAGATATCATTAAAAGCGGTCATCAAGTCAAGATAATCCTAAATTTAATTTTCGGAAAATTATTCGGGATTAACGGCGCTTTAATTTAAGCATGAATTTTTGGGGCCGGGAAATTCTTATCGGACTTTTGCAGACCATCTTATAAAAACTAAGCAAAAGTTAGCAAGCCACAATTTACCATCACAATGAAGGCCGTTCCTCACACACCTCCAAATATAAGCCCTGGAAGCTTATAACCTACCTTGCCTTTTCAGATAAATTAAAAGCGCTTGAGTTTGAACGGCATCTGAAATCAGGTTCCGGAAACGCCTTCGCCAACAAAAGGCTTTGGTAACGGCTTGATTTTCGGTTGTTCGGAATTTTAACACGGCGGTGAAGATAAGTTAACAATACTCAGGTTTTTCTTGGCGGCGAAAATTCGGATATATGGCTAAATTTCTCCACCATATACCCCACTATTTAAGTACACAATAAGGAAGAATATAGAAACGGTAACCCCTCTATTTATTTAAAATTATTGGGTTGAATTTGTCCTGCTTTAATCGGCTGATTATAGCCCGTGCTTCATTTTCATTTTTGAGATGGCCAATTCTGACACGGTGCCATTCAGAATCGCCGTTGCTTTTCCCACTGACAATAAAAGCTTGATAGCCTTTTTGATTCAGTTTTTTCAACAATTCTTCAGCATGCTTGCGGTCCCTAAATGCTGCAATTTGAATCGTGATCGTCTTGAGAGCACCTGAAATCTTATCTTTCTCATCCGCATTATCGCTCTGAGGTGCATTTTCGATTTTTGGACTCCCGGTGTTTTTACCATTTTGCTTTGCGGATTTCTCTTCTTCAGTATTTTTTATATTCTGTTCGGGTTGCTTCTCGCCGGTGCCCAACTCCTCATCGTTTTCCTTCAATTCTTCATAAAACTTAAAAGATTCAATATCAAAGTTAAGAAGTTCATCAAACTCTTCATCTGTCAAGATCCTGAAATTATCCGCGACCTGTGTTTTGGGCTTGCCTTCTTTCAATTCCTTTATTGGCTCTAATGGAATTAAAACCAGCTCATCCTTACCGACCATTCCATGTTTTCGCGCAAGGCGATCGATTAATTTGAGATCATTTTTTGCCAGGCGCTTGAAAATATCGATATCATCAAAAAGTTTCAGGCCAATTCTAGAATTCTCTGAGATCAGAAAGTTTTTTTCATCTCTTAGCCGCACAAGATCAATGAGACCATTTTCTGCATAGATAATTGAAAAAATGAGAAAAATTAGTCCAGGTATCAGTAATGCAAATAGGATTTTAAGTTTTCTATTCATTTGTAGGTTAAGAAACATGAAAACATTTCAGATTCAAATACAGGCGATTGATACCAATAAAAGAAATTGCAAATGATTAGTTTTGTCGGGCAGAAGCAGCACTGCGCGTCAGAAGATTCCAGTGTACGAATGAGATTGGCGGAGTCGAAATAAATAGAGCCTGATAATAAAGCTCTATTTTATTTTTTATTACAGAAAAGGTTAAAAATCAACTTTAAAAATTATTTCTAATTCTCTTAAATAACTCATATATCAATCAATAGTATATTTAACTATCGGAAATTTCAAAAAATTTATTTTGGTAAATAAAATGAAAGGATTTTAGTATTTGTTACAATATGCTGACCGGATGTTAGTTGTCACAATTAAAGTTAATGCTCATTACAAATTGTTACATTTTTTTACACATCTGAAAAGCATTCCTGACTCGTTCGCTTTATACTCTTCTTCAAGCTAATTAGAAATAATTCAAAACGACCGCTGAATAATCCACGTAAAAGAGAGGTTGCCATGAAAAATCGAAATAGAAGAGAATTTATTGTGGACAGTGCGAAAATGACGGCCGCCGCCATCTTGGCAACTGCTACGGCGAATGAACTGCTGTTGCCGCTTGAAAGTAAGGCATCAGGAATCAAACTCCCGGAGTCCAGTTGTGGTGTTGAAAACAAAAACGGGCCGAAGGTTTTAATTGCTTATGCCAGTCAATGTGGCAGCACCGGCGAGGTGGCCGAAGCAATCGGAAATGTATTATGTCAATGCGGTGCTTTCGCAGAAACGAAATGGGTAAAATCAGTGAAAGCATTAAACGGCTACAGCGCTGTAATCATTGGCAGCGCGATTCACCAAAGCCGGTGGATGCCGGAGGCAACGGATTTTGTGATAACCAATCAAAATGCATTAAGCAAACTGCCCGTGGCATACTTTTTAACCTGTCTGACATTGTCGGTAGACACCGAAAAAGCCCGTCGAAAGGCGATGACTTTTCTCGATCCTCTGCACACCGAAGCCCCTCAAGTGAAACCGGTAAGTATTGGTCGTTTTGCCGGTGTACTGGACTACAGCAAGCTTTCATTTATATACCGCACCGTAATGAAAAGAAAAATGAAAAAAAGAGGAATTCAGGAAGGTGACTATCGGGACTGGAATGCAATCCGCTCATGGGCGGCAGAGGTACATGTGAAATTATTGGGCCAGCAGACGTAATCTTAGGTACCAACGCCGCGAAAAGAAGCCGGGAGCATCCAAACGGGCTTGACGCAACATCATATCCCTTCTGCCCACCTGTCTTTATCCATGACACCACATAAATAAATCAACTCAGTCAACAACGCCTCCTAATTTTCTAACACCTGGATAGGAGTGGCAATAGTTAAAAATTAAGATGAGATGCGAATCTTTTGTATTCCATCCTTTCGAAACCAAGCTAATTTTTAGATCTTCTTATCGAGATCCAATTCCCGCAATTTCGCCTCAGTAGGGATGCCGCTTTGAGGGTCCCACCCGGCGATACGGTAGTAGGTTTCGCGCATCTTTTCAAAAGATGCGCGGTCGACCACCTCTCCTTTGCTGGGGCCTTTGGACGAGGCATGGGTAAAGAGCCTTTCGGGCAGCGTATCATCTGCTTTTTGGAAGCCCTCTCTTACATTGAAAAGCCGCGTCAGATTCCAAATTCTTTCGGCAATTAGCAGTAATTCTTCAGGCCTCAGATGCCATCCCGTGGCAGCAGAGATGGCTTCTGCATAATCTTCGATGGTCAAGGCGAAGGTGCTAAAAAAGCAGGCCACCACACTGTTGAAAATCACCGGTCTTAATTGTAGTTCTCGAACCATCTCGGCTTTGTTCTCATAGCTATACCGGTCGATGGCAACCGGCAACCCCATGAGTTCCGTCCGGAGGGTGTTGGACCTCAGATGACAGCCACCTCTGTCTGAAAGGGTATAGGTCAGGGCCTGGCCCTTCATACCTCTGGGATCATAGCCGGGCAATTCCAGCCCTTTGACGTGAATGGCAAAAAGTTCAGATCCCTTTATCTTTGTCGCGGCCCGTTTGACCCCTTCCGATAGAAGCCGTCCAATACCTTCTCTTTTGCCGATACGGTGGATCATCTCCACAAGGGCATGCTTGTTTCCGAATTGAAGTGAAAGTCCGTCAGTGTCGGTTTCAGATAACAGTCCCTTTTCAAAACACTCCATGGCGAATCCAATGACACCGCCGCAGGAAATGGTGTCCATTCCGTATTCATCACACAATTGATCTGCGGCGACGATGACCTGGGGATCATCTATGCCGCAATTGGCGCCGAAGGCATAGATGGTTTCGTATTCCGGACCCTCGGTGATAACTTCATCGCCATCGACTTCGACCCTTGTCTCCCGGCTACAGCCAATGGGACAACCGAAACAGGCCCGCGGACGAACGATAAATTTTTCGAAATCCTCGGAACCAACAAAAACGCTTTGAGTTGAAGTGTTCTCCTGCCAGTTTTTGGAAGGCAGTGTCCCGGTCTCCTGGGTCAAATCCACCGTGTGCATCGTGCCGACCCTTGGGAACGAACCCTTTTTGCCCACCAGGGGGTGCGCCGCGATCTTTTGGCGGCAGCTTCTCACAATGGTTTTAAATCGGACATTATCATCAATGGCCAATTTGATATTCCCGCTCACAGCGACCGCCTTCACATTTTTCGATCCCATGACCGCGCCCGATCCGCCTCTGCCATAAGCCCTGCTTTGACTGAAAATGTTGGCGAAGCGTACGCCCTTCTCGCCGGCCGGGCCGATGGCCGCAACGCTGATGCTCTTTCCCAGCTCCTCTTTAAGGAGCTGTTCTACCCGAGGACAGGGCAATCCCCACAGATCTCCGGCATCTTTGATGGTTATTTTGTCTTCATCAATCCATACATAAGAGGGCCTATCCGCTTTGCCGGAGATCACCATTGCATCATACCCGGCGTATTTTAGATGAGGGCCCAGATAGGCCCCTGAGTAAGAATCCAGAAACGTACCGGTTAAAGGTGATTTGGTGACAACGGCCGATCTGGCCACGGCAGGAAAGAGTGTCCCCGTCAGCGGGCCGGTTACAAAGATCAGTAAATTCTTGGGGTCAAGAGGATCGGTTTTCGCCGGCAGATATTTATAGAGGAGATAGGCGCCCAGGCCTTTGCCCCCCAGATATTTTCGGGCAACCTGCTCATCCAACGCCTCTATGCGGATGGCGTTATTGGAAAGGTCAATCCAGGCAATTTTTCCGGCATAGCTTTTTAGCATCTACGCATCTCCTTCCGGCCACGATGACGTCAATACCCTGTTTGGCTGCGTTGATGGCTGCCATAAGTCCGGCAATACCACCGCTGGCGATCAGAAAATCAACTTCAATTGGCTCTGTCTCGCTTTGAATCCTGATCTTTACTCCAACCATCTGTTATGGTGAGCATTAACCAGGGTTGCCATGCTCATTTTTCCTGAACTCATATATGGATGCTACTTGCCCAATCCCTCGATCAGATTCGGTAATATGGTTGCAATTTGGGGAAAAATGATGATGATAACGACACAGACCATCTTGGCTATAAGAAACGGCATCACACCGCGAAACATTTCAGTAAGACTGATGTCTTCAACCACTGTTTGAAGGGCAAGCACAAGGCGCCATTCTCGACGATTATACAAGCATCGTTAAAGGGAATTGATAAGATATACAATCCACAGGGCAGCTTATTCGGCAATTTCCACAATGCCAGCACTCATCGGGGTACAACACTTTCGGCCCATCTTCACTCATGCTTAAGATGTAGCCCGGACAATCTTCCACACAGGCACCACACAGGGTGCATTCACTATGATCAATGACAGGTGGCATAGTTAACCTCTCTACAAAATTGCTCTATCCATTTTAAATCTAATGGCTCCATGAAAATTTGGGCTCACCGTTTTCCTGCCATGCAATCAGCGGCTTTGCCAGGTCAGCAACCATTTCCGGATAGTCTGTCCGTTTGAAAAAACCGCGACCGCTCTCTTTGCGTTCCATGCAGGCTCTGACCGTCAGTTTCGCGATTTGCAGAAGTTCTGCTGATTCGTTGGCCTTCATCAATTCGTGGCAATTGCTTGCACTGATGCGGTTCACATAGCGTTCAATTAAATTCAACCGGTCCAGGGCCGTTTGCATGCCTTGGTGGTTTCGGCGATAGCCCATATAATAGTTCATTACTTGGCGGATCGCCCCTTCTACCTCCGTGTATCTGAGCCCTTCTCCCAATTTAAGAGGTCTTAAGACGCGTTCCTCTTCTTGTTGTACCTCTGCTTCGTCAATCGCCGGCTGAGCTGATATTTGAAGCGCTGCTTCAGCCGCCTTAAGGCCGGCATAATATCCTCCGCACATGGACCCGGAAAAAGCAAAAAAGAGACAACCGTTATACAAACCCTTTAAACTTGTTTCCATATTATCCCGGGTCTGCAAAAGGCCGCCAAACGCAAGCTCGGAAATCTCTACCTCAAGCGGTTGCTTTGCAAAATCAATATGCCGCTGCTCACAGTAATCAAGATAGGTCTCCTTGTCTCCCGGCATCAGGACAAACTGAAGATGGTGGACATCGTCTTTATCCAGATGGGTCATGTCCATATAGAACGGAGGGCCTTTGCCTTCGACCAGCTCCTGATAGGTCCCTAAGATTTGATTGATTCTCAAACCATTTTCCCACATGGGATCGTACTTGCCCATAAACCGTTCCCCAAGGGCGTTGAGCTCGTATGCCCCCATACTGTTGATACCGTTCATTCCAGGTGCGCCAAACCCTTTGGGATTTAAGGTCGCG
>JARRJQ010000170.1:0-6732 GCA_037388985.1 Desulfobacterales bacterium
AATGGAAACTCCAGCAAGAAATGATCGGTTGGGAACACGAATAAATGAGCCTCGTCACGCTTCCTCAGCAGCAATGTTCGCAAGAACTGTACCAAAATCGCTTATTTTAAAATTCATCACCATTTTAATAGGTTAGAAAATGTGTGGAAAAAATTTCCATTTTGATCGCTTCAAAAATGTGTAATTTAGGTAACAAAAATGTGTATTTTTGTGTAATAAAGGTAAGAATATAGAAAAACGCCTCACCACCGTTTAGCTGATGAGACGTTCTTCGATTAAATTACACTATTGTAATTGGCACACTCATCGATTGACTATCAATGGAATTTTTCTACCTGGGCTTCATCGACACCGCCGGCAATCTACTTGAATTCTGATTAATTTAGAATTTCTCTCCACCATAGATAAAAGAAATTCCGCTTCGGGGACAGCGGATCAATCCCGATAATTCCGGCTCCGATGGACTGACTTGCCGCATTCGGATTGGTGCTCCCCACGGATATAAATAGTTTTGTGCCCTCTTCAGTAATGACCGTGACCGGTTTGGAGGGAATACCCCCGCCTAACAAAACACTACGGGTCAGGTCGAGATCGCCATCCCCGTCGGTATCGGAAAATGCAATAACTGCAGCACCGTTCAAATAGTTCAAAGCATAAAGTTTGGCATTTCCGCCGGGCACGCAGGGATCGTTATTGGGGCTAAAGGTAGTAAGATAATACGTTTTATAAAAAACGACACCCTGTGCAAGTACCTTTTCACCCACACTCTCATCGGCGTCGTTAACCAGGCGGATATACCAGCCTTGATCAACATGGCCGTTTGAATCCACATCGTCATCGGTGTGATTCAGGTTAGGCGCATCGGCAGCAGGATTTGTCACATCGACAAGGTCGGCCTCAGTAAATGCGGTTGGGCACAATTGGTTTATTGCATGGGCATCTTTAATCGCGTAAATTCGATCCGCAGCAGTCGTCGGATCGCAGGCATTTTCGCGATCCCCGGTTCCGGCAAATACCAGGTCGTATCCTTTTTCGAGCGTTACGCTCGGCGGGTAGAAAAATTTTCGTCTGTAAGTTGTCGAACCAACCACATAAGTCGGAGCAGCAAACAACACCTGCCCTACCCAGCTGTTGATGTCTTCGTTACAATCTGGGAAACTTAGCGGCCTGCATGGATCTTCTGGATCAATTTCAAATTTCCCGAACCGCCAGAGCTGCCCGCCCAGATCGCCGACATAAACTTTATCCACAAAGCCGTTGCCGTCTTCATCAACCACCTTCACCGAGCTGGGCACGCTGTAGTCCATTGCCGTGGTGAATTTGCGGACCACGGCCCCTGTAAAAACATTTACGGCAACCACCGCTTTTCCAACCGAGTTGTCCGCACTGTATCCGCCTCCGATAAAGCACACGGCGGTGCCTGTAGTATCCCCCGCCGATGTTTTTACCAGACCGAATTCGGGCTCAGACCAGCTCTGGCCGAGCTCGGAAATAACCACATCCGGATCCGTGTTGGTTATTGAAACAATTCTGCCCAACACAAAGGGTTCCGTGGAACCACCATTGTGCAGGTCCTGAAGCATTGCGGTCGTCAGGGTGCCCAGCCAATTGCCCACATCGAAATACAGCGTTCGGGCATCATAGGTGACAAAAACGCTACCAAATTCATCGCCAACCGCTATAGCGGCATCCTGCCATTCAACGACATAGTTCCATTGACCGTCATTTTCCCACCCGCCAGTCCACAGCCTGAGGATATCGCCATCATGAAAAGAGCCACCGGCATAGCGGTATACGTTTTCCAGCTGCACGGTACCGGTCAGCGCATCGTTTTCACTGCCGATTCGCCACAGGTATCGAGGTATAGCCGGATTGGTAATATCCAGCGCAAAATAGCTGGATCCGCCTTTGCGCTCGCCGCAGACCAGTATGACTTCATCCCCATCCTCTGAATCAACGAGCCCATCGCCGTCCACATCATGAAAATAGGCCTTGGGGCTCGAATCAACATAATCGCGGTGAGTTGTACCTTCTATAGTATATTTTAAACGGTTGAGTTGATCCGGCGGAATAAATGCCCAGGCTTCGGTGCCGTAATGTGTCTCATCATCCGGGGTGTCAACATCCGGATCGATAACATCCAAAACAGCATGCAGCATGCCGTCGTTGGCTCCGAAAAATACCATAGTTTTGGAGCTGTTGTCGGCATACCTGTAGTCAAATACCAGAGGCTCGCTGTGAAGAACGTCACCGGTAATAACCGGCCGGTTTTCAGAGGTATCCCCGTCCACATCCTGATCCAGCACGTCGGCGCCACGAATGTAGCTGATCACCTTGTCTCTTCCGGTGACCGAATTGCCGTTTACGGTAACATCGGTTGGATTGCCAAGAATCATGGCGGTCAGATTGTCGTTGCCCGCCGCAAACCAGTTATCCGGATCGGTAAGATTGTCAACGTTTCCCAAATACGTATAAATATGACGATTGCTGTTATGGATCCCGTTGCTTTTGGAAACATCCGCCCAGTCGATGGTCTGCCAGTAAGGTTGGGCTTCTTCGCGCATGGATCCGTTGGGCCACGTGGCCGGATTCCCGTCGCTGCCAATAATTTCATTATCTGCACTGAGGCCGAATTTGGTCACATTACCTTCCCAGAAATTTTCGTCCAACGGTTTAAAAAAAGCCATATAGATTTTATTGCCGCTGGTGGTACGGGTGACCGGAACCACCGGCGCGGTAAACGAACTGGTGCGCGAAATAATACTGTTGACGGCGTCCATGACGGCCTGAGAAAGTCCACCTGCGGACTGAGCCTCGAAATGATATTTGCCGTATTCCGGATCGGCACTGTTGGACAAATTGGGGTTACCGTTACCGTTATTAGAGGTGTTTATCAGGAACAGGCGGCTTTCGGTGGAAGCCATAAATCCGACCGTATAAGTTGAAATGTTCTGAAAACCATCGGTGCTATCACAGGCGACACGCATATCATGTGTGTAAAAATAATGAGCGATGTCATCAAGATAGGTCGAACCATTGATGTTTGTAATATAGGTATAGTCAACGCCGTCTATCGTCAGGGTTCCCTGGCCCGGTCCGCCGTCACCGAATCCGTCGGTGGCATCCTGATCGTGGTCTTGCTTTAACGGGTTCGGAATAGCCTGGTTTGAATCGCTTTTGTCTTCAGAGGAAAGCCCCGGGGTAACCACGATCACGAAATTTTTCTGACAGTAGTTGGTTGCGTCGATGCTGCCCGATGACGACGAATCCAGGTAGCCGCCTATTGTGGCCATGCCTTCTGCCAGCGGAGAGTAGATCACTGTGCCCATGTTGTTGATATTGTTGATATAATTGGGATCCAGAATGTTCTCGGAAGGCGTGGCGCCAAGGGTAGTAACCACATCCCCAAGGGGCTGAACGTTGGAAGAGCCCTCGGATGTGCTGGTAAAATTATAAATCGCAAATTTGGCCTTATTGGAGGTGAGCTTGCCGACCGACATTAATGCCTGTTTGGCATAATAAAAACGGCTTTTATCCGGCAAAGTCGTCCCATCGTAGATCGGCTCGATACCCCCATCTCCATCCACGTCCACTGCTGCCGTATAAAAAAACAACCAGTTTAAATAGTTTTTTGAGTAGCGAAACACACCGGCATTGTCTTTAATGCCGTCGGCATCCACCTCTGCTGAAGCTTCATAAGGCAAAAAAACCGTTTGCTCGTTGATGGTCCAGCGGGAAGTCTTCTTGTCATCAGATAGCAACCCCTCTAAACGGACCCTGGTATTCAGCGTCAAATTATTCTGAACGGGAACCAAGTAATACCTACCTCCCGTAACATACATACCGTAACCGTATTCATTAAAAAATCCATTACCTGAGCCGTTGCCAACTACGTCGACTTCGGAGTCGGGGGCCACATTGGGGGTATAGTCCACGCTGGGGTCATAGTCGCCATGAGTGACCGGATGCTTCATCTCGACGCTGTTGTCGATCAGAAGGACGATATTGGGGGGCATGTCATCCGCGGTGACGGCAAACATACACTTGTCGGAGGCGTGTCCGAGGCGATACGCAAAAACCAAGCCGCAGAAAGCGACGATCCATATAACTGCAATCTTGTATTTTGTTTTCATAATATCCATCTTCATAGCTGTTAAGGATTTTTAAAGCCGACCCGGTAAAATCCGGCTTCTATTTCAGACGTTGAACTGCGCGGGCCCAATCCCGTGCAATTAATACGGTACCGATGCGAAGTAAACTTGCCCACTTCAAATCCGGAACCTCTGGGTGGAATACTGGGACCCAGATATTCCACTTCGCCTTTAAAAGATTCCGTGGAATCGATTGAAAATTGCACCTCTGGATTATCATTGTCCGGAAAAGCGATAGACTCCCCGACAGTAATATTGTTTTCATGGTACAAATCAGTATGCTGTATCACATAAGTTCTGCCGGTGTCCGCCGCATAAAATGACAGTTCATGAATGTGTTCATTTGTCGCCGAGTGTCGCTCCGTAATCGAGTTATTTGTTCCCGCTGTCGCAATGACAGTCAGGATGGACAGAACCATCAGCACCACGATCATGATATAGCCATTTTCATTATCTACCCGCATCGGTATGATTTCCTATCCTTCCCCTGTTTATACTTCAGGCTTAATGTATTGAATTTGAACATCATTTGCTTTCGGATTCGCACAGTGAACCGTCACCACAATGGTCTTGCTATCGTTGCTTCCATCACCGTCAATATCTGAGTCGGTGACAATCCAGGTAACCGTATACGCTCCCTCGACAACTTCATGCGGATTATTGGCCGGATTCAGATCAGCGTGTTCATAGTTCAAGGTCATCAGCGCTTCCAACTGATTGGCGGCCAGAGCGGTGGCTTCGCCGGACAGTCTGGCAGATGTATTGGTATTAATCGCGGTTACCTGCATGACCGCGACCGCAAGAACCCCGATTGAAAAAATTGCGATCACAATAAGCACTTCAAGAAAGGTAAAGCCCCGTTCATCAATGCGGGGAGTTGTTATGGCCAATTGAGTATTCAACATAAGCGCGTTCCTTAATCAAATCCCAGGTTACGGCATTCCACTTTTCGGGTTAATGTTCGGCTAACCGGTTCGTCGCGACCGGCTGGCTCCTCAATGGTTATTGAGATTACAACGCTTCTGATATCGGCAAGCTGATCGTCCGGGACCATTGGAGTGGGCAGACCATAATCGATCAAGTCATTGTTTGCGGCATCAAAGTAAGCAAAATTTAGATTCGTGATATGACTGATCAAGACTGCAGAATTTGGACTGGATGCCGTTTCATATAATGTCTGTATGATTTGATTACCCTGAAAATCATAGGTAACTTCCTCAAAATTGGCTTCATCAACCACGCCGTTGAAATCACCGGTTCCAGAATCGATACTGTCCAGCGTGAAGCGAATTTTAGTCTGAGAAGCATACGCAATTCCGAAACTATCCGTACCAATCGGATCCAGACCGGCCAGCCGTATATCCCGCGACATTAGTCCGATTGCAGAGCGCAAACTCTGTTGCACGCTAGCCGCTACATTCTGGGTGGTTACGTTTTTATTGGTAATGTTAAACACACTATAAATAGCGGCCAATATAATCGTCGAAGTCGCCAGGGCCAGTAAAAGTTCGACCAACGAAAATCCTGCTTTCGAATATAAATGTTTCTTTGTCTTATTGCACATTGATATTCCCCAGGCGATTTATCGTGATTTGCCGATCAGTATCATTTTGGGTTACCGCTATTTTTTCCTCTGAAGCAATTTCTGAAGGAATGCCTCTGCTGTCAAATCGGAGTTTGTCGATAAACGGCGGCGCAGTATCGATAAATACCCCGGCCGCAAGAATTCGATCCGTCAGAACATCCTCACCATTGTTGGGATACCAGTCCTTATTGTTATCCACGAATATGACGTAACTGCCATTATTGAATTTTATCGCCACGAACGTATTTTCCCTTATGGCCCGTGTCCTGGCCATTTCGAGATCCGCGGTCAGATTTGAGACCGCACTTTGCATCTGAGATGCTCTCCACCACTTCAGATAAGGCGGCAACGTAATTGCTGCAATCACCGACATAATTGCAATGGTCACTGCGAGTTCAAATGCCGTTAGACCCGAGTTCTTTCTCATTCGTTCTAACTCCTTATAAATGATGACCTTGGTTATTCAAAACTTGTGCCATCCCGCTTGGTTAAAAAGCCAAGACCTGATCTAACAAACATCTTTTCTATTCATATCAAACTGAAATTATTAGATATTATTATTCAAATCATTTAAAGCGGCTCGTTTAAAATCGGAAGTAATTAGGGACTTCAAGGTTCAAGAAATCTAAGGGTGATCGGACAAGACGAATCAGAGTGGATGGCCTGCCCGGCGGTTAGGATGGCACGAACGGCACGCGAAATTTTTAATGCACTAAAAAAATAAATATTAATTTCAGTATATTATGACAATTACCAAACCGCCCGACAAAATTTAAACTCAACGAATCGATCGGGTTACGTCTAAATCTGTTATTGGATCGCGGTATAAAATAATTTAATAACTATTAAATCATTTTAATTTTATTGGGACATACGGGCTGCTTACGATTTAAAAACATTAAAATCGACATTGAATTTTCACTACCCATTGTGCATCCGCTTCTGGCTAAATCTTTATTTATTATAAATTCAGTATCTTAAATTACTGTTCGGCGA
>JARRJQ010000171.1:0-10840 GCA_037388985.1 Desulfobacterales bacterium
CTTGAGAACTTTTTTGCGCATATGCCGTCGGACTGCAAGATGGCCTTTATCATCGTCCAGCATCTGGATCCCCACCGCAAAAGCATGATGGATTCGCTGCTGGCCAAAGAAACCCGCATGCAGATCACCGACGCCATAGACGGGGTCCGGGTGCAACCCGGTCAGATCTATCTCAAGCCGCCCGGAAAAGACGTGATTATCCTCAATCAAATCTTGCGCCTGCAGGAGGCCAAGCAAAAGGAGGGCACGCGCCTGCCGATCGACACCTTTTTTCGCTCCCTTGCCACGGACCAGAAAGAAAAAGCCATCTGCGTGGTCCTGTCCGGTGCCAGCCACGACGGTACCCTGGGGGCCAAACTGATCAAGGGGGAAGGCGGCCTGGTGGTAGTTCAGGACGAAAAGCAGGCCGAGTACAGCCGCATGCCCCAGAGCGTGATCGATGCCGGGGTGGCCGACCTCATTCTTCCGGTGGAGAAGATCCCGCAGGAACTGCTGCGCTATACGCAACACCCCTTTTTAGACAAAGAATGGGTGGAAACGCCGGAAGAAAAATTCGAAAAAGACATCCAGGGCATTCTAATGATGGTGCGGACCCACACCGGACACGATTTCAGCCATTACAAGCGCAACACCGTCCGGCGCCGAATCGAACGCCGCATGGCGCTGCACCAGATTCACCAAATGTCCGATTACCGGCGCTATCTGCGTCAAAATTCCGAAGAAGTCCTGGATCTTTTCAAAGATCTGACCATCAATGTCACCAGCTTTTTCAGAGACGATTTTGCCTTCAAAATTCTCAAAGAGAAGATCCTTAAAATCTTGCTGGCGGAAAAAGCGGAGAACAGTTCGCTGCGCATCTGGGTGCCGGGATGCGCCAGCGGCGAGGAAGCGTATTCCATCGCCATGTTGATGGTCGAAGCCAGCGAAGAGCTGGAAAAATTTTTTGACGTCAAGCTTTTTGCCACCGACATCAATCAGGAAGCCATCGAAACCGCCCGCAGCGGAATTTTCCCGGACAATATCGCTGCGGACATTTCTCGGGAGCGGCTCCAACGCTTTTTCGCCAAAAAAGGCGCCACCTACCACGTGGACAGCAAGATTCGCGATATGATCGTCTTTGCCGTTCAGGATATCATGCGGGACCCCCCCTTTTCGGGCATGGACCTCATCAGCTGCCGCAATCTACTGATTTACATGGACAATCAATTGCAGCAGAATGTGCTGCCGCTGATGCATTACGCTTTGAAGCCGGGAGGAATTCTGTTTCTGGGGACTTCGGAGACGACCAGCGAGGCGGCCGATCTGTTTTCCCCTCTGAATAAAAAGGCCAAAATATTCAGGAGCAAAGATATCGGGTCCGGCCGGCTGATTAATTTTCCGATGCCCGGATTCCAACAGGTCGAAGAGCCAATTCTGGAAACCGGAAAAAGCTCCGTCAAAAATGACTTGAAGGAAGAGAGACTTAAACGCGGCAGGGTGCGTGAGTTGGTCGAAAGGGCCATTGTGGAGAAATACGCCTTTCCGGCGGTATTACTGGATGAGCAGGCCAACATTCTTTATTTTCACGGAAACACCGCCCGCTATCTGGCGCTTCCGAGCGGAGAACCCAATTTCAATATTTTCAATATGGTCGCCGGTGAGCTTCATTTCCGGCTTTCGCAGGCGATTGGAAAAGTGAGACAACAAAAGGAGGCGCTGCTGCTGGAAAAAATTCAAGTGCGCTACAACGACAGCTTTCTGCTCCTGGACCTGATTCTTTCGCCGATTACTTCCAGGGATCGCAAAAAGAGCTGGATCCTGCTGGAATTCAAGGAGCGCCCGGCCCGCCAGCAGGTCGCAGCGGAAGTTGTCGCCGAAGAAAATAAGAATAATCCCGATATCGACGTATTGGTGAACAAACTGCAGACCACTCGGCAGGAGCTTCAGGCCACCATTGAAGAGCTGGAAACATCCAACGAGGAGCTCAAATCGGCCAACGAGGAGCTGCAGGCCAACAACGAGGAGCTGCAGAGCACCAACGAGGAGCTGGAGTCTGCCAAAGAGGAATTGCAGAGCACCAACGAGGAGCTGGAGACCGTCAATTCCGAGCTTTACAACAAAAATCAGCAGTTGACCAAAGCCGACGACGACCTGAAAAACCTCTTTGCCGCCACCGATATCGGAACCATCTTTCTGGACAATAACCTGCGCATCAAACGCTTTACGCCGGCAGCCACCGAGGTATTCAATCTCAAAAGGGTCGATGTGGGACGGTCGATTTCGGACATCACCTGCAACCTGGACTATGAGGATCTGGCGAAAGATGCCGAAGAAGTGCTGGACAAGCTGATCCGCAAGGAAATCAAGGTCCAGGGCGAGAAAGGCAAGTCCTATGTGATGCGTATGGTTCCGTACCGTTCGAGTGAAAATGTGATTGAGGGCGTGGTCATCTCCTTCCTGAATGTCAGCAGTTTTGAAAATTCAAAACTTGTTGCGGGAGACGGGCGCAAATTTTTTGAAAACATCACGGACGCATTGTGGGAGCCGGTCTTGATGCTGGATAAGGCCTTCAAAGTTTTCGTCGGCAACCCGGCCTTCTACCGGACTTTCAAGACCTCTCCAAAAGAAGTTCTGAATCAAAAACTGTTTGAACTCGGCAACCGGCAGTGGAACATTGCCGAACTGCGGCAGTTCCTTGAAAATTTCCTTCCGCAGGACAAACCTTTTGAGGGCTATGAGGTGGATGCTGACTTTCCCCGCCTCGGACGACGTAAAATGTCTCTCAGTGTGCGGTGGATTGAAATCGGCGAGAAACAGCAGGCCATGATTCTGCTGAGCTTTAAAGACATCACCAAGGAGGCCAGCGGTTAAATGTTTCCTGAAAATTTGCGCCGCAAAAATCGCCAATGGGACCAATTCATAAAGACAGTCATGGCGGAATAAATCCCGTCTGAATCCGGAGGCAATCCGATTTCAAGAGACTACGAGGAGTTAAACGAATTATATGAATTTTCTCCGGCCGGCTATTTGAGGCTGGATAAAAACTGCCGCATTCTGTCCGCCAACCTGACCGCCGCCTTCATGCTGGGAACCTACCGTTCGAAACTTATCGGAAAACCTTTTTATGCATTCGTTAAACGCGAAGGCCGCGATACGCTTTATTTGCATCTGAGGGGTCTTTTTAAAAGAAAAGAGCCCCAAACCTGTGAGCTGCAAATCAAAGGTTTCGAGGACAAGCCTTTGTGGGTGCATCTGAGCAGCCTCTATGGCGAGGATGCTCATCAGCGATCAGAAAGCCGTACGACCATGCTGGATATCGATGAACAAAAACAGATTCAGCACGAGCTTGAGAACCTGGCCGCCATTGTTCGGTTTTCAGAAGACGCCATAATCCGAAAAACTGTAGACCATATTATCACTCACTGGAACCCGGCAGCCGAAAAGATTTACGGCTTCAGCGCCGCAGAGGCCTTGGGTCAACATATCAAGCTGATCATCCCTCCGGAGCGCATGGAAGAAAACCATGAACTGGTCCGGCGGGTTCTGGGCGGCGGACAGATCAAAGCCTGGGAAACCGTTCGGCGTACAAAATACGGAAGGACAGTCAATATCGCCCTGAGCATGGCGGCGATTCGCAATGACCGCGGTGAAATCACAGCGCTCGCCACCATCGAGCGCGACATCAGCGAGCGCGTCATGAACCGGCGCCACTTGAGTCGAATCCGCCAAGAGCTGCAAATGGCTACCGAAGCGGCGCGGATCGGCACCTGGTTTTTAGACTTCCGCCGGGGAACAGCGCAATGGAACGACGAGCTCTACCGGCTACTCGGACTGGATCCGCGGCCGGGCCCTGAAGACATCGGGTTTTTCTTCAATTTCATTCATCCCGATGACCGCCACGGTCGTTTTCAAAATGTCAAGGCGCTGGCCGGTCTGGCCGGTCATGGGGGAGCCGAGCTCATGGATGAGTTTCGCATCATCCGTAAGGACGGCCAGATTCGCTGGCTGGCTGTGCGGGGACGGATTATGCTCAATGAATTCGGTGAGCCATTGCAGATGGCCGGCGTCAACTTCGACATCACCGAACTCAAGCAGGTCCGGGAAGCCGAGCAGCTGGCCCAGATGCAGCTGGCAGCCAAAGTGGCCCAGCTGGAGCAAAAAAATCAGGAACTCGACCAGTTTGCCTATGCGGCCTCGCACGATTTGAAAGCGCCCCTGCGGGCCATCCGCAACTACAGCGATTTTTTATACGAAGATCTCTCCGCAAGCCTCAGCGGGGAACAGAAACAGTATCTGCAGGGATTGAAGACCGCCGCCGGCCAGGGCCAACAGTTGATCGACGATTTGCTGGCCTATTCACGGATCGGCCGGGTGCCGGTTAAAACCGAAAAGGTTAATATGCCCGAGATGATCAACGAGGCGAGATCATTTTTAAACCTTTCTTCCGACACCGATCTGGTCGTGCAAAGTGACTGGCCGGTACTTGAAACCGATCCCTTGCTGCTGTCTCAGGTTTTAAAAAATCTGATCGCCAATGCAGTGAAATTTAACCCCAATGCGTCCAAACGAGTGGAAATCGGCTGGCGCCAGTCGGATAAAAACGGTTGCATCGAGCTTTTCGTGCACGACAACGGCATTGGGATCGAGCCTCAGTACCAGCAGAAGATTTTCGGCATCTTCCAACGGCTGCATACCAGCAGGGAATATGAGGGCACCGGCATCGGTCTGGCCGTTGTCAAAAAAGCCGCCCTTGAGCTGGGAGGCGAGGTATCGGTGGAGTCGACTCCGGGTAAGGGCAGTACCTTTTTTGTGGAGCTTCCCACCAAGGTGGAATCAAGCAAGTAGGTTTCGGTGTTCAGGTGTCAGGAACTTGCAGGTATTATTCGTACAGCTGGAAGGCTGGGAAGCTGGAAGGCTATGAGGTTAGAAAGGGTAGGAGCTTCAAGGCTTTCAGCATTTAGGCATCCCAGCTGAGAGCCTGTGACTATGTGTCGTCATCTTTAAGCAGTGAGCCAATTTCCTGAAACCTGACACCTGAACACTGACACCAAAACAAATGGAAAGATGAACACAATGAAGGCGAATGCTAAGCCGCTCAATATTCTTCTAATCGAAGACAACGAGCATGACCGTGTCGCATTTCAACGCGCAATGAAAATAGGAGACGTCGACTGCCGTATTGCATTCTGCGAACGGGCCGAGGAAGCCGCAGACCTGCTGAAAAACGCCGATGACGCTTATGATCTGGTGGTGCTGGATTTTGATCTGCCCGGTATGAACGGGCTGGATTTTTTTAAGAAAATGAAGCGGAAAAAGAATTTGCCGCCCTTTGTGATGCTGACCGGGGCCGGCTCGGAAAAACTGGTCGTGCAGGCACTTCAGACGGGTATGTATGATTATGTCGTCAAAGATGCCCAGATGGGCTATTTGAATCTGCTGCCGGTGGTACTGTATACGGTGCTGCAGCGATATGGCGATGACCGGGCCCGCCGTGAGGCAAAAATAGTCTTGAGAAAGGCAAAAGATGAGCTAGAGCACAAAGTTCGTGAAAGAACCGCCGAGCTGGCCATGACGATTCAGGCGCTGGAAAATGAAATCGAAGAGCGCCGGGGAACCGAGACAGCGCTGCGCCGGTCCCAGGAGCAGCTGCGGAAATTATCGCGCACGATCCTGGATAGCCAGGAAAACGAGCGCAAACTGATTGCCCAGGAAATACACGACAGCATCAGCGGCAGCCTGGCGGCTATCAAATTCGCTCTGGAAGAAAAACTGGATACCATGGGACAAAATCCCGTGCCCCAGGTCATTTCGCTGGAGAAAATCATCTCCCAGGTCGATGAAACTATTAAGGAATCCCGCAGAATTTCGGTTCATTTGCGCCCGTCGCTGCTCGACGATTTAGGCCTGCTGTCAACTATATCCTGGTACTGCCGTGAATTCGAGCAGATGCACCCGGCTTTGCAAATCGAACAGCAGGTGGATGTTGCCGAGGATGAGATTCCCGAAATGTTAAAAGTCGTTATTTACCGGGTTTTACAGGAGGCGATGAACAATGCGGCGAAACACAGCGATGCAACCCGGATTTCTTTGAAATTGGATAAACAAAACAATCGAATCGAATTTAGCGTTGAGGATGACGGTTGTGGGTTTGATCCTGAAGAAAAATTGTTACAATCGACAGTGTTCACCGGATTCGGGCTGGCCAGCATGCGCGATCGCACCATTCTCTGCGGCGGACGCTTTGAGATTGTTTCCGAAAAGGGCAAAGGCACGGGGGTGCAAGTGTCCCTGCCGTGCGATTAAAAAAGGACTGAGTTCTGAGGACTGAGGACTGAGTAATAGAAATTCGGCTGTTGAAAACCACAAAATGCTCAGTCTTTAGTCCTCAGAACTCAGTCCTGACGAATCTCCAACGGCAAGGTAATAGTTTTGCCGATCGATATGCTGCATGTTGTCGGATGACTTTGATATGATCGAAACCGTTAATTTATATACGGTGATCTGGTGTTCATCTGTCGGATCACGCACATTTTGAGCGGCATGAGATAATCGGTAAAAAATTACCATGGTTTAATCGGCCCCCTGATTCCGTGAGCGCTTCTTCTCAAATACCAACATCCCGATATCACTACCTGCCTGATATTTAGATATTAAAAGCAACAACCTCGAAAGAACCTGATACGCTTTGATGAAGCCGGGATCGATTTTCAGTGCTTTCTTGAAATCGGCAACGGCTCGGTCTATCTTNGCTCGGTCTATCTTATCTTCGTCGAGCCGCAGCCGGCCGCGATTATAAAACGCCACTGCAAAAGCTGGATTGAGCTGTAGCGCTTTTTGATAATCGGCGTCGGCCGACTCCAGATCCCCCTGTTCATGCCATGATTCGCCCCGGTTGTTGTAAGCGGCGGCAAAATCTGGGTCCAGATCGATTGCCCGGGTAAAGTCTTTGATGGCCAGTTCCGGCTCACCTTTTTCACTATAGGTTTCCCCGCGATTATTATAGGCACGGGCGAGGTCCGGCGTTGCTTTCAGTGCTTCCGTAAAATCGGCAATGGCGCGATCCAGGTTTTCTTTTGCGCGCCAGGCAATTCCCCGATTATAGTAGGCGATGCCTGAGTTCGGTGCAATGGTCAAAGCTCTGTTGAAATCGGAGATTGCCCGGTCAAAAGCTTTCTTTTTTAAGCAGGCAACACCGCGATTATTATACAGTACGACAAATCCGCGATCGATTCTCAGGGCATCATTATAGCTTTTGATCGCGCATGTGAAATCGTTTTGCCGGCGACAGGCGATCGCCCGGTTATTGAAATCTTTAACCGTGATCTGGTACCGATGATTGGACCTATCAACCGCCGGCAAGGTAAATGCGCTTGCGGGTTTATTTTCGAAGGATTTTATGTCCGACATGAAATTGTTTCCTTTTGTTGTTGTTAGGTTATTCGTCTTCGACAAGCTCATTCGAAGCGGTTTTAAAATCCAGTCCATTATTTCCAATGAATATATTAAATTAGGGTATAAATCGGGAGCAATAAATACGGTTAATGCTGTAAAAAGAATTAAAAGATACGGTATACAGGCGCTTTAGGTTAGAAATTAGAATAAGGGTAAAGGGGAGGGTGATATTTAAACTTTTTCAGAAAACAGAAATAGATAATGCTTGACGGTGGGTTTGTCAGCTTGGATGGCGCAGGTAGGGATAAAACATGTCGCCGATGCACATCGGCAACATTCAGGCTTCCTTTGATACCAAGCCCCTCTCAATCGCATAGGCGGTCAGGGCGGCGGCATTGTGCAAATCGAGCTTGCTCATGATGTTGGCGCGGTGTTTTTCAACAGTTTTCACACTGATATGCAACAGTTCGGCAATCTCTTTATTCTGATATCCTTCCCCCAGCAGTTTCAGCACTTCCCGCTCGCGCTGGGTAATGGTGTCCCACGTGGTTTTGGTTTTCAGCTTTTTGCGGCCTTCGATGTAACCTTCCATAACCTGTTCCGAAATTCCCGGGCTCAGGTAGGTCTTGCCGGCCAAAACGCTGTCGATGGCCATTCGCAATTCGTTGCGGCCGGCGTCTTTAAGGCAATATCCGTCAGCGCCGGCTTCAAACGTCTCCAGAACATATTGATCGGATTGATGGATGGTCAGCACCAGAATTCTTATTTTTGGAAATTGCCGTTTGATTTCCTTGATTGCCGAAATCCCGCCGAGCTTGGGCATGGAGAGATCCACAATCAGAAGATTGGCTCTGTGTTTTCGAACGCACCGAATAGCCTCCAGGCCGTCTGCAGCCTCGCAGACAATTTTAATCTCAGGGTTGCTTTCGAGCAGCGCTTTTATGCCTTCCCGAAACAGCCTGTGATCTTCGGCAAGGATGATCTTTTTTGTGTCTCCCATGCTGATTCTCCCCCAATTCAGTTGGTGGGCCGCCAGAACTTCTGATGAAAAAATGTGTGATGAATTCTTCAGATTGTTTCTTCTACACTAAGAATTTCATATATAGATTTTTAACGTTTATGTAAATAACTATTTTATTTTTAACAAAAAGTTTCTATCTCATCATTTTTGAATCAGAAAACGCAAAAAAGTGTTTCCCGCATGTCGGCCGGCCATAAAATCCGCCATAATACATCCAGGCCTCATGGAAAATACCGGATACCCTTTATTTACCGGAACCGCCAAGCCGCTATAGTTAAAATAGAGCTGTATTCACCGCAATTTTACGGGAATAACTCCGTTCGAAGAAAATCGATAAAAAAATCTATGGATTGCGCGATGAACCATGACCTAAAACAACTGGAATTGCTGACGGACCTTTATGAATTTACCATGGCGGAAGCGTATTTCCAGTCCGGGATGTTTGGCCCGGCCACATTCAGTCTTTTCATTCGGGATTACCCGCCGAATCGCGGTTATTTTGTCAGTGCCGGGCTGGAAAGTGTGCTCGATTACCTCGAACAGGTTCACTACTCATCCGAAGATCTTGACTACCTGACATCCACCGGTCTTTTTTCAACAGATTTTCTGCAGTTTTTGGGTGATTTGCGCTTTCGCGGGGACGTTCATGCAATTCGCGAGGGGCATTTGTTTTTCAAAAATGAACCCGTGCTGGAGGTGACTGCTCCGATTATTGAAGGGCAATTGATGGAAAGCTTTGTAATTAATTCCATCAATTTGCAGGTTACCCTCGCCACCAAGGTGTCCCGCTGCGTATATGCCGCCCGGGGCCGCAAGGTTGTGGATTTCTCTTTGCGCCGTACCCAGGGAATCGATGCCGGGCTGAAGGTGGCCCGCGCCGGTTACATTGCCGGTTTGGCCGGCACCAGCAATGTGCTGGCCGGAAAACTGTTTCGAATCCCGGTGTCCGGCACCATGGCCCATTCCTTTATAACCAGTTTCAAAGAAGAAATTGATGCCTTCCGGGCCTTTGCCAAAGCATTTGGTGATCAAACCGTTTTGCTGATCGATACTTACGATACGCTGGCAGGCGCCGAAAAAGCCATTGAGGTGGGCAGAGAGATGGCACAAAGAGACCGGAAGCTAAAAGGTGTGCGATTGGACAGCGGTGATATGATCCGACTCAGCAAGCAGGTCAGGGAAATGTTGGACAAAGCCGGCTTTAAAGATGTGAAAATTTTTGCCAGCGGCGGATTCGACGAATTTAAAATTGCCGACAGCCTGGACAAAGGTGCTGAGATTGATGCGTATGGCGTCGGAACCAAGATGGGGGTCTCGGCCGACAGCCCCTATACGGATATTGCGTACAAATTGGTTCAATACGACGAAAGGCCGGTATTGAAATTAAGTTCAGGTAAAAAAACCCTGGTAGCTGAAAAACAGGTGTTTCGGCTAGGAAACGATCACCATCTCGAAAAGGACATCATCGGCCGAAGGGATGAGAAAATGAAAGGTCAGGTCCTGCTGGAACCAGTAATGAAGAAAGGAAATAGACTGCAGCCGGCTGAACCCCTGGATGATATCCGGCAACGGTTTGAGGATGAATTGAACCGACTTGGCGATGAGGTCAAGGCCATAGAAAATCCGGAGCCGTTTCCGGTTGAAATCAGCCCGGAGCTGGAAAAACTGCAGAATAAGGTAACCCACAGAGTCATCGAAAAGGAACTGGGTGAGAGCTAAGAGGAGATATTAGGCGAAAGATTTAAAGTGCAAGAAATATTTTAGAGTTTAATTGCCTGATCATGCCGGTAGATAAAAGCTTTACAATTTGGATGCAGGGGTGGTATTTTTCATACCAAGAAGGTGATTTTATGCAATTGACTCTATGGAAAAGACCGTCCAACAGAGGTTATTTCATCCGATTAAACAGGGAAAAGAAAATCGCAAGAGCGTTTTCTGTGCGCTTTCAAGCATCTCGAGCTGATCGCCGGGCAAAGTGTGCAGGCAGATGGATTCCTTTGCCAGGCGGTTCTGATCAGAACGGGAACTCTTAAATGGGGAGACGGATCATGGAAAATCAACTTCATCCATATTCTGTCGAGCAAAAACGGCGGATGATTGCCGAAGCTGCCTATTATCGCGCGCAAAAGAGAGGCTTTGTCAACAGCGACCCCGTGCAGGATTGGCTTGCAGCAGAAGCAGAAATTGATAAATACCTTGAAAAATTGAGTGATCGTGAGTCGCAATATCAGGAGCTTGCTGTGTATGAGAAGATGCGCAGGCGGATGAAAAAAATCTTTGCCGACACGCGAGATACCATCAATGTCGAAACCTTCAGACAGGCGTTCGAAAAGGTCAATAAAGAATTCAAAGACATTGGGGAATTTCTGCCGGAAACGGTCGATAAGGCAAGCAAAAAGCTCAAACAGGAGACGGCCGTTGCAGTTGAAAAATGGGGTTCAAACTGGA
>JARRJQ010000172.1:0-13886 GCA_037388985.1 Desulfobacterales bacterium
AAAAAATCGAGGATACGTTGTCGGAAAATTCAGACGGAGTGCTGGTGAAATAGTGAATATTTTGGATCAAAATAAAGGGGAACTCAATGGCTAAGGTCAGAATTGAGATGGCCCATAAGTTCTTTTTAAAAAATTGAAAGATATCTTTGAATAACTCGAGCAAAATATAAACCCCTTTCGCCTTATAAAAACATAAAGAATCGCCCATAACAAATACCTGCCGGGCCGAATTGAACATCGCTTTATCGCGGTTCTGAAATACCTGCTGCCTTGCTATAATACGCGTCGTCTGATAATTGAAGGAACTAATTTAATTTCACACCAGCAGCGGCAACCATGAGTGCCCAATCAAAATTACTATAACATGACTGTCTTCGAAAACATACCGGCCATCTTTAGAATGATTATGATTTTTCTTCTCTTGATAATCTGCATCCGAAAAAACCTTTCGCTGGGCAATGCGTTTCTGCTGGGAACCCTGTTTTTAAGCCTCTTATTTGGCATGCAATTTCGGATCACCTTGAAATCCATGCTCGCATCCCTTACAGACCTTAAGACCCTGTCGATTACCGTCATCGTTTCACTGATTTTGGTACTGAGCAAAAGCATGGAGCTGGCCGGTCAGATGCAGCGAATGCTTAAAAATTTTCAAGGTCTGATTTCCAGCCCGCGGCTGAACCTGGTCATATTTCCCGCGCTAATCGGGCTATTGCCCATGCCGGGGGGTGCTGTCTTTTCAGCTCCGATGGTCAAAGAATTGGGGGTCGGCTCAAAACTTTCCGATGCGCAATTGAGCTTTGTCAATTATTGGTTTCGCCATATCTGGGAATACTGGTGGCCCCTTTACCCGGGTATTCTTTTGACCACTGTCATAACTGAAATCAGCCTTCTGACCATCATCGTGATCATGTGTCCGTTTACGGTAATTGCCCTGTGGCTGGGTTATCGAGCATTAAAAAGTCCTGACAACTTCAGAAAAATCAAGACAAATAATCAAAAAGCACCGCTGGGGCCTTTTATTAAAGAGCTGGTGCCCATTTTGGTCGTGATCTTTCCGGGCCTCGGAATGGGAATCCTTATTTCAAAGCTGTTTTCAGGATTTTTGATTTCAAAAGAAATCGGTCTGATCATGGCTCTGTGTTTGGCGATCGCATGGGTTTGGTATCAAAATGGAACCTCCAAAAAACAGATCGGATTAATGCTGACCCATCCGCAGCTGTTTAAAGTGATGTACATGATTGCCGGCATATTGATCTTTAAAGGCATTTTATCCGACAGCCATGCGGCGGCGGCCGTCAGTCAGGAACTGATGCAGGTGCACATCCCCCTTGCACTGATTGCCGTGAGCCTGCCGCTTTTAGTTGGAATGTCCAGTGGAATCACCATCGCCTTTTTGGGCAGTACGCTTCCCATATTAGTTCCCCTGATCCAATCCCTGGGTGAAGCCCAATTTTTACCGGCTTATGTAATGCTGATCATTGCCAGCGGATTTGCGGGGGTCATGCTCTCGCCGCTACACCTGTGTTTCCTCTTATCCAACGAGTACTTCGCTGTTCCAATCGGATCGGTTTACCGGTATATTTGGCTACCTTGCGTTTGCCTTATCGGCGCCGGCACGGCTTATTTTTTAGTGCTGCATTGGCTCTGGCACTGGATCTAGTATTGTGTCCTACAAGTAATTTGTAAAATAATGGTTGAGGTTATCATTTTTCTTTTTCAACAATACAGGTTTCAGGTGTCGGGTGTCAGGGTAAGGAACCTTATGACGTTAAAAATTATCAGAATTCGTATTCTGTCATCTTTTTCTGACACCTGAAACTAAAGACATCTATTTTTATAACATTTTTGCGGGACACAACACTAGAAGTGGTTAAAAAACTCCATCTGGCGTCCGATAGCTGCGTTGCCCCGCGAAGCGGGGCTCTCGAACGCAATCTGACCTTTTCAAACCACTTCTGATCAATTTCTTTGGGCAGTAGATTATTTAGTCGCGCGGCGCACCGATTAAAATTTTCGACAGAATGCCGACATTGGCGAATTTGCTAAAAAGTCCGGTTGCAATCAATATGAGTGAAAGCACAAAATAAAAAATGAATCCGGCCAATAAACCCAGTCCGTATGGTGCAATCCAATCTTGGTAATTTCCCACAAGTCCGATAACCGTGGCACCTCCCACCGCACCGATGGCGGTGCTCAACATGTCAATGCTGAACGCTTCTGTATGGCGAACCGCATAATAGAGCAGGTAGCCGAAAACAAATCCAATACCCCAAATCCCCCAAAAAACTGTACCACTCATTTTTTGGCCTCCTTTTAGAATTAGATCTTTTTCCGGTAATACCGAATAAAACCGGCTAACCGAAATGCGTGATCACCTATTTTTAAGATAGGTTCTGGAATCATTTCCCGCTGGACAAGCAACAGAGGCAGGCCGATCATTTAAGAAGCTATTTATTGAAGACAACCTAGAATCAATCGATAAACTCAGCAAGCGCGCTGTGTTTTTGCTTGATCCTCAAAATAATCTGATCATAACGATACATGCGAATGATGGATCGCAGAATAAGGTAAATGCCGAAAATCGCTAAAAGTGAACTCAGAATTAACAGCGGCACCATGAGATGTAAAACATGAACAAAATCATAATGCTTGGAAGTCGCGATCAGCACGCTCAACACCGAAAGGGGCAATATGAGTACCGCGATACCGGTGCGCATCACTGCCAGTGAAGTCCTTTTTTCGGCCAATACAAGCTGCACTTCATTTATAGCGATGCTATCCGGTCGAAAGCTTTGCAATTCCATTCTTAATCCTAAAAAAGCACCCCGCACCCAGCTCAATAATTCCAGCTGTAACTTTAATCTAATAACAGGATTATCGGACCAAAATCAAGAGGCGTTATAATGAAGGACCTTCAGCCTTTATGCCCGTATTTAATTGTTGCTATAAATGTAAAAAGCCTTTAATCAGGGGCAGCAGAAAGCCCGGCAACCCCTTGCGGTTGCCGGCCAATTTTTGAATGCTCTGTAAAATATTTCATTTACACTATCGGTCCGATGTTTATAAGAATGAAAGGGGAAAAATCATGAACCAAATCAGCATGGAGGAAAAGCTTAAAAGGGCTGCCGGTGTGATCTGTAAACAGGGGATGGTTCAATTTCAGGTCAGTCAAACGGCCATTGACATCATTGAGGCCACTGTGGGAAAAAATGCAGAAGAACTCGATCTGATATATGCCTTCCGCCAGCAACCTTCCCAGACAATGGATCAACTCCTGGCATCCAGCGGGCTTTCAGAGGAAAAAATCCAGCAGCTGACAGCCAGCCTCGCCCAAAAAGGGCTTCTTTTCAATCAACCGAATTCTGCCGGTGTAATGGTCTATCGAATTCTACCACTCATGCTGGTTGGACTGATGGAATACAAATTCATGGTGGAACTGACCGGCAGTCAGGAGGAAAAACGACTGGCGGAATTGTTCGAAAAGCTGCTGGCAGAGCTTCGCAATCAGGTCCAGGACAATTACGATACACTATTACCCCTGTTTAAAAGCGCCCCGGCTGCGGACCGCACCGTACCCAACAGGGTAACGGAAGACGGCCAATCAATTAAAATTATACCGGTCGGAAAGGCCCTAACCGATGTCGAGGAGGTCGTTATTCCAAGTCAGACCGTCGAAGAAATTATCAATAAGTTTGACGATATTGCTGTTGGGTATTGCTTTTGCCGTCAGCGGCGAAGCCTGCTGGGCGACCCCTGCAGCATCGCTGCTCCTACACTAAACTGCTTTACCTTCGGTAAATCTGCACGTCACACCGTTGCACAGGGATTTGCCAAAAAAGTCTCAAAGCAGGAAGCCATGGAAATTATGCAAGCAGCGGAAAAGGCCGGTTTGATTCACAAGGCCTTTCACCCGGGTTCCAGAGAATCCAGCCCGGAAACAAGCATCTGCAATTGCTGCAAAGATTGTTGCGATACGCTGGAACTCTGGCGCAACGGCACGCTGCCGATGATCAATTCGACTTTCTATCTTTCGGTGATCGATCCGGAAGCCTGCACCGGCTGCGGTATCTGTGTGGAGCGCTGCCCTACAGATGCCATTTCGCTGAACGAAGCGGGATGGGCGCAGCGCGAGGAAAGCGCCTGCCTGGGATGCGGCGTGTGCTCACGGTTTTGCCCGGAGGAGGCGATCGCGCTCAAAGAGGGTTTGCGAAAAGTATTTATTATGCCGCCGCGCTTGCGCAAAGCCTGAAGGAAATTGAAACCCGTTAACCGACGGAAATTGTATCGATAACCCGCTCATTAACTAATTTACCATGGTCCGATCCGAAAGTCGCAAAAGCAGGAGCCAGCCCGAGCCTTTTAACAAATGGCTGATATTTTCCCTGGTGGCCGTAGGCATTTTCATGTCCACCCTGGACGGATCGATTGTCAACGTGGCTCTGCCCACCATAATGGCCGAGCTCGGCGTTCCGCTTATCACGGTCAAGTGGGTGGTTGTGATATACCTTTTGGTGATCTCGTCTTTGCTGTTATCCTTTGGCCGACTGTCAGATATGTGGGGCAGACGCTGGGTCTACAGCCGCGGACTGGCCGTTTTCTCACTAGGCTCACTCCTCTGCGGCCTTTCCCCCGGCGCGCTGTGGCTGATAGCCTCACGCGCCCTCCAGGGCGTGGGGGCTGCCATGATTATGGCCTGCACGCCGGCTCTGGTGGTGGACGTTTTCCCGGCGACGGAACGCGGGCGGGCCCTGGGCATGCTGGGAACGGTCGTGGCCGGCGGCCTGACCATGGGACCTGCCCTGGGCGGCATGCTGCTGCAGTTTTTCCCGTGGCGGGTGATCTTTTACATCAACGTGCCGGTAGGCATTGCAGCCGCGCTGGCAACCCTGAAGGTGCTCAAACGGCAATCGGAAACAACTTCGCCGGAAGCCTTTGACTGGACGGGCTCGATTCTGCTGATGGTTTGCTTTACAGCACTTTTGACCGTGCTTTCACGCAGTAACGAGTGGGGATATACCTCGCCTCCGACACTGGCACTGGCGGGCATATTTGTGATTTCGGCGATTTTTCTCATCTGGCAGGAAACGCGCACCCGTCATCCCATTGTGGAACCTGGGCTTTTTTTGAACCGGCTTTTCTCCATCAGTATCGCGGCTGCCGTCACCCTTTTCATCAGTCTGTCTATGATCTCTTTCCTGATGCCCTTTTATCTGGTCAATCCGGCCGGCTTTGCCCCGGCCAAAACCGGCGGCGTGCTCGTCATCCCGTTTTTCTTTCTTTTTATCGGTGCTCCTTTAGCCGGCGCCACGAGCGATAGAATCGGATCGCGCCTTTTGTGCACACTCGGCATGTTCATCCTGGCCTTTTGCCTGCTCTCATTTGCCTGGATGCCCGCAAGCACCGAAATCTGGCCCGTTGCCTGGCGGCTAGCGCTTTCCGGCATCGGAGTTGCCACATTCTCATCACCCAACAGCGCGGCAGCCATGAGTGCGGTGACCTCGCAGCGCAGAGGGATCGCGGCGGCTTTAGTGGCCACCGCCCGAAACTTCGGCATGGTTTTCGGCGTCACCGCCGCGGCCGTCATCTTTAACCTGTCTTTTCAGAAGGCCTCAGGCGGACAAAGCCTGCAAAACTATCACCACGGCATGGAGCCGGCCTTTATGACGGCCTTTCATCAAGCCATGCTGTGTGGAGCCGCTTTCGCGCTTCTGGGTGCCTTGTTGTCTGCTCTAAGAGGTAAAGAAAAAAGATGGGCAGCTCTTGATTCTTGACAATGTTTTTAGGGGCGACCGCTGCATGCGATGGTGTACACAATCACTGATACTGCCCTGAAGCTCCCGAGATTAGTGCGATTCTGCGAGTTTTGCCTTAGCGGATAAATCTGAAAACCAAAAGCATCAAAAAACCATATATCTCCAACCTTCCGAGCAGCATAACGAAGCTTAAAACCCATTTCCCCATAACGGGCAGTTGACTGTAATTTCCGAAAGAGCTGACCATGCTGAAGCCAGGGCCGACGTTGCCCATAGTCGCTACTGAAGCTGAGAATGCCGACATTGGATCGACACCCAGAAAGGCCAAAATTATACTGGATAGAAAGACAACAACAAGATAAACGGACAGGTAAAGCACACTGCTTGCAACGATTTCCGGATCGATGACCGAATTGTTAACTTTCAAGGCGATTACCGCTCGGGGGTGCTTGAGGCGCTTAAAGTGCTGGCCGATGGTCTTGCAAAAGAGCACCATCCGGTCGATTTTTATGCCTCCTGAAGTCGATCCGGCGCAGGCACATTGCAAGGAGAAAAATATCAACACCATGATAGCAAAAGGCGGCCAGCCGGCTGTATCGGTTGTGGCAAAGCCGGTGCTGGTCCCAAGCGATATGAGCTGAAACGCTGCGTAACGAAATGATTCAAACCAGCTCTCGTATATGTTTCCGTGCACATTGATGCTGACCAGAATCACACCTACCGCCAGGGCAGCAACGTAAAAGCGTACAACGGCAGACCTCCAGATTTTTCGGATATTTCCGGTTACGGCCACAAAAATGAGGCCGAAGTGAAGCCCCGACAGGATCATAAAGACGATGATGACCATTTCCACCGCCGGGCTGCGATAGTAGGCGATGCTGTTGTTTCTGGGCGAAAATCCACCGGTTGCAATGGTCGCAAATGAGTCGGTGATCGCATCAAACAAATTTACATCCAACAGCAGCAGCGATACGATTTCCAGCAAATTCAATCCAACATAAACCACCAGTATAATTTGCAAGGTCTTTTTCGTGCGGTACTGAAAATTATCGGTTACCAGCTCGGATACTTCACTTTTATAGAGGACCATCGTCGCCTGACTGATCGAGGGCACAACAGCGAGCATGAAAATAATGATGCCGATACCGCCGATAAAGTGAGTGGTCGAGCGCCAGAAAAGCAAACCCAATGGAAGGGCCTCAATATCTGTCAATATGCTGGAGCCGGTCGTCGTAAATCCGGAAACGCTTTCAAACCACGCATTGGTGAAGGTAAACTCACCGCCATAAAGAATATAGGGTAAGGCTCCGATCATCGAGGATAAAAGCCAGCTAAAGACCACAATGACCAGACCTTCATCACTTCGGATATCATAGACAGAGGGAACGAAAATGATGGGGAAAATACCCAGCAGGGCGGCAACAACCGCGCTATAGAGCAGCGGCAACAATGCGGTATCAAGCCGGTAAGCCGATATGGCGGCAGAAATAAACAAAAAAACGGCGTTGAACAGCAGGACCAGGCCGATGTAACGTATGACAATTTGAGGGCGCATATCGCAAATAAATGTTTCGGTGCTTACTTAGAGCTGTGGATCATGGCTGTTAAATTGACAACCGAGGCAGCCAGCTCGTGCAATTCATCGCTGGTATCGATGCCCAATTTGATGGGCTCGCCGGATCTAAGAAAATTTTGAATCGCTTTTATGATGGACAAAATCGGATTCACCACATACAGATTGACAAAGAAATTGAAGATGATCGTAAAAACCAGCGCACTCAATATGGCTACAATTCCAGGCATGACAGCCCGATGGGCCCTGTTTTTGAGTGTTGAAGCGGTCTGATATATCGCGTCATCATTTAAAGTCATGAGATTTTCTACTGCCAATTTTACCTGCGTAAATTCTCGATGGACTTTTTCAAAATACCAGTTCAGGTTGCCTTCATAAACGGTTCCGACGATGGGTCTGTCCCAGTTATTGCGATAGGTCTGATATTGGGCATTAATTTTATCGATAATGTTTTTCTCGCCGGGTAAGGTCACATTATGGCTCGCGGCATCAAAGGCTTTTTCGAAATTCCCGTGGGCATCAAGGATAGTTGCGCGTCCCTCTTTCCATTTTCCCGACAGCAGCAGCAAGATACCGCTGTCTTCTCTCTCGAGAGCTTCGATCATTTGTTTGGCGGCATTAATGCTTTTATAATTGTCATCCAGAAGCTTTTGAACCGAGGTGCTTATCGAGGTCAACTCATAAATGGAATAAGCACCCGCTACGGCCAGCATCACCGCCAGAATTAAAAAACCAAGCAAAATTTTTGTTCTAATTTTCACGTTGCGCTCCAATCGGCATCCAAAAAAAGCCTAATCAAAGGTATGGCTTATTTAAAGTAATAAAATGGCCTATCTTTTGCCAAATATTTACTGTATGTGTATGGATAAATCAAAATGAAAATTCGCTTCCTCGTCGCTATAATTTTGCCATAAATTTAAATCGATCGATTCAAAAAAAGTAGTCTAACCCTACCCGCAGCCTATTTGCATATTAGGGGAACTGCTCTTTTTTCTCATTTTTCGAAAACAGAGCCGCATGGCTGAAACGGATGGCAGGTTGACCGCATATCCGCAATCCCGAAAATTGGGCGATCTCAAGGGTTTGCTGGAAATCACCATCAGTGACGTGTATTTTCCATCCAAAAGCTTAGGATAAAATCTACCTTTTCAGCGATACTCAGATTGTCGGGCTCACAGCGATAAAAAGCCATCCGGCTGTTTAGATTGGCCCGCCTGGCTCTCTTTTCGGTGATCTCGAGCATCTTCAATTGTAAGTCCACACAAAAAACCTTGCCTTTTTCACCGACCATTTTGGCCATCGCAATTGAAAAATAGCCCATACCGCAGCCCACATCCATGGCCCGCATGCCTGCATTGAGATAGGGTGCCAGTAATTTTTGGGGCTGGTGAAACAGTTTTCGGATGGGATTATCAAATGTATAGCCCAGCCACCAGGGACACACATGGCCCTTCCTGGATGATGATTCTTTGGGTGATGTCATTTAAAAATGGCTCCTTTATTTGACTTTAAACCCGCTAAGAAGGCTGCCGACTTTCACCCTATAGGCTTTTTCAACTTCCTTAAACGATTTGAATCCGGGTCGTTTCCGGAATTCTCCGATGCCATTATAAAATGCAGCCGATCGCTTGACAAATGCAATTTTGACCTCACTGTAAATTCCAGAAACGAGGAACAGATTCAACAACATTAATCCAAGTTAGGGAGAAATAACCATGCAAGACTCAAAGATACCCCTGGCACTTATCGTAGGCGGTTCCAGCGGCATGGGCAAGCAAACCGCCCTGCGTCTCCTCAAAAGAGGCGCAGAGCTTGTGCTGCTGGCGCGTGATCCGGCCAAATTGGAGGCGGCCAAAGCCGAACTGAAACCCAATGGACCGGTTCAAACTTCAGTTGTCGATCTTTACGACGAAGATCAGGTCGATGCCTTTATCGAACAGTTGAAAAGGCAACCGCGCCATATTAAATATTTGGTGAATGCGGCCGGCGCGTTCAAGCCTACCGGTTTTTTGGAGCATACCAAAGTCGACTACGACAAGTACCTTGATCTTAACAAAAGCTTCTTTTTTATCACCCAGGCTGTTGCGGAAAACATGAAACAGCATGGTGGCGGTGCCATTGTAAATATCGGCTCGATGTGGGCCAAACAGTCGATCAAGGCCACACCGTCATCGGCCTATTCAATGGCTAAAGCCGGCCTGCATTCATTGACCCAGCATCTGGCGATGGAGCTCGCCGATTACAATATCCGGGTAAATGCGGTCTCGCCGGCGGTGGTCGTAACGCCAATTTACGGTGAGTTTATCGATCCAGACAAAATTGAAGAAACACTGGCCGGCTTCAATGACTTTCACCCCCTGGGCCGGGTGGGCCATGTCGATGACGTCGCTGCCGTGATCGATTTTTTGCTCTCCGATGAAGCTGGCTGGGTCACCGGCGTCGTCTGGGATGTCGACGGTGGTGTTATGGCCGGTCGAAACCGCTAAAAAACCCAAAGCAAGCCCCACCAGCAGTGAAGATGTGACCCATTGTTTCACTGACAACCCGGTTTGTCCTTTTTTCTGCTGGTATCGGTTGCTGCCTGTCGGGCAACCGGTGGATATGCTCATCTTAGAAGACGGCTCGCTTTTGGTTTCAGAAGACCGTGTCGGAGCCACATGCCGCACCACCGATGACCGGTATCCTGCGGAGCCGGCAGACCAAAAATAAGGGGTCTTTGATTAAAAGACCCCCCATGCAGCGCTAACAGGGAAACGATAGCCGTTTAGTCCATAGGCAAATTTTTTAACTTTTTCTCCCAGAACTCGCGCTCTTCTTCTCTCCAGTTCCGACCGTGAAATCTTTTATCGTAATAACCCGCAAGCCTTTCGAAAAACTTGTCCCAGCTGCTTTTGTTCTTTTCGAGGGCCTCAAGAACATCGGCGACAAAAAGATGGATCTCATGCATTTTCTCTTTGGGCGCATAGTAGCAAGCCCCCTCTTTAGCGGATCTCTTGAGATTCTCTTCAGATAGTCCATGGGCGGTTAGCATAAGCGCCGGTGTTCCGTATTTATTGGCAACCTTAAGCAGCTCAAATCCATCCACGCCCATAATGTCTAAAATGGCCAGGTCGTAACTTTCTGCTTCAAGTCTTTTTTTGCCCTCTTCAAACGATGAAGCAGTGTCTATCTTGCACATATCCAAAAGCTCGATCAACGATTCGAGAACATCCACTTCATCATCAACGACAAGAATTCTTTTCCCTTTTAACAGCTTGTTCGGATCCATATGGTTTTCTCCCCTTTACCTAAAATTAGTAACAATTTCCTCGGCTTTTTATTCAGGGCAATTACCAATTAATCTGCCGTTTGCAATGATCCTTAATATAATAATGATGTAGCCAATAACAATGAATTTATTAGAAGCTGGTAAAATTAAAGGGAAAAATTTGCTCACCAAAGCTCTTGCGGCGGTAATGTGTTTCTTGTTTAAAATACATAACTTCATTGATTAAAATACATAATTTAACCCATTTCTATACGGGATTTTGCTGCTATAGAATCATCGCGCTTTATTATCCCCCTTTTTTACGCGCAAAAGACCTGCAACGGCTTTTCGCACCGGAATCTCAAAGAAAATTATACTTCGGGGGAAAGAGGACATTTCCGGGTTTTGCGCTGCGGCGGCAGCCTTTCTACATGTCGAATTCGGATACCCGGGTGCAAAAAGGATCGACCCGATTCGGCGAGCATGGCTACATCGATTTGGAGATCGAAAAGATGCAATTGCCCATGACAGGTTCTTTCCGCTCCGATGGACAGCCCCTTAGCCTCAAAGAATATGAAGCGGCAGGCGGGTATCAGGGCCTGCGTAAATCGCTGCACAACCTGACGCCGGATGAGGTGATTCGGACCGTCAAGGATGCCAAACTGCGCGGTCGCGGGGGTGCCGGTTTCCCAACCGGTCAGAAGTGGAGCTTTATGCCCAGGGGCGATAAGGCTTCCGCGGTCAAATATATGACCTGCAACGCCGATGAAATGGAACCCGGCACCTTCAAGGATCGCTTTTTGATGGAGGGCAGCCCGCATCAGCTCATCGAGGGGATCGTCATGGCATCCTACGCAATCGAAGCGGAAACAGCCTACATCTTTTTGCGCGCTTTGTACCGCAAAGCAGCCGAGCGCCTGGCAAAGGCCATTGAAGAGGCATACGCGAACAACTATCTCGGCAAAAAAATCCTCGGCTCCCATATGAATCTGGAACTCTACATGCACTCCAGTTCCGGCCGTTACATTTGCGGTGAAGCCTCCGCCATGCTCAACGCTTTAGAAGGCCGGCGACCGATCCCACGGCACAAACCGCCGCATATGTCGACCGAGGGTTTTTTCGGCAAGCCGACCGTGGTCAATAATGTCGAAACGCTTTTCAGCGTGCCGCCCATCCTTGTTCACGGCCCGCAATGGTACCTCAGTTTGGGGCGCAGCGCGGAGGGCGGAACCAAGATTTACAGCGTGAGCGGCAAGGTTAACCATCCGGGGACCTGGGAGCTGCCGATCGGCATTACTATCCGCGAAGTGCTAGAGCACTATGCCGGCGGAATGCGCAGCGGATTTAAATTGCGGGCGGTAATTCCGGGAGGCGGCTCCAGCGGATTTGTCCCTGCAGAAGAACTGGATACGGCGCTGGATATTCCCTCGCTGGAAAAAGTCGGCAGCCGTCTGGGCACCGGCACCTTGATCGTGCTCGACGACCACACCTGTCCGGTTGCCATGGTGCATAATCTGGCAACTTTCTATGCCGGGGAATCCTGCGGCTGGTGCACCCCCTGCCGGGAGGGGCTCCCGTGGGTGGTGGCGCTGCTGCGCGAAATCGAAGCCGGCTGCGCCAAGCGTGAGGATCTCGACCTGCTGCATGAATTGATCCAGATAATGGCTCCCGGCCATACCTTCTGCGATTTGGCCCCCGGAGCCATGGAGCCGCTGTCAAGCGCCTTAAAGCACTTTCGGAATGATTTTGAGCAGCACATCGCAGGGCACCGATGCCCGTGGAGGTAAATCCCATGCCAACCATCTACATTGAAGGCCGGCCCTATGAAATCAAAGAGGGGCAGAACCTGCTGCATGTCTGCCTTTCGTTGGGCTTTAACATTCCCTATTTTTGTTTCCATCCGGCCATGGGCTCGGTGGGTGCCTGCCGGCTGTGTGCGGTTAAGCTCTTCAAAGATGAGAACGATCACACGGGCCGGATCGTCATGTCCTGTTTGACGCCCGCCGCAGACGGTACGCGGATCTCGATCGAAGACCCTGAGGTCAAGCGGTTCCGGGCCCGGATGATCGAACTGCTCATGACCAACCATCCCCACGATTGCCCCGTGTGCGACGAAGGCGGCGAATGCCACCTGCAGGACATGACCAAGATGACCGGGCATACCCAGCGGCGCTTCCGTTTCAAGAAGCGTACCTACCGCAATCAGGACCTGGGGCCTTTTATCCGGCACGAGATGAACCGCTGCATCCACTGCTACCGGTGCGTGCGATTCTACAAGGAATACGCCGGAGGGCTCGATCTGGCTGCCTTCGGCGCCCACAATCACGTTTACTTCGGGCGTCAGGCCGACGGTCCTCTGGAGAGCGAATTCAGCGGCAACCTGGTTGAAGTCTGTCCGACCGGCGTCTTTACGGACAAGACCGCGACCCAACATTATACGCGCAAATGGGATCTGCAGACGGCGCCTTCAATCTGCGTCCACTGCGGACTGGGGTGCAACACCTTTCCGGCGGAACGCTACGGGGAATTGCGCCGTATTCGGAACCGCTACAACGCCGACGTGAACGGCTACTTCCTTTGCGACCGCGGTCGTTTCGGCTACCCGTTTGTCAACCACCCGCGACGTATTCGCCGACCGGCACGGAAATGCCTCTCCGGCAATGCCGTCAAGGTTGAGGGTACCCCGGTTTCAAGGGACGGCATCATGAAATATCTGGCTGATGTGCTTAAGCCCGGCACAACCGTAATCGGCATCGGTTCGCCGCGTGCGTCGCTGGAGGCCAATTTTGCCTTGCGCACCCTGGTTGGGCAGCAAAACTTTTTTCTGGGGATGTCCGATCAGGACTACGAGTTGGTGGGACGGGCTATTGATATACACCGCAACGGCCCGGCCCGTTCTCCATCCCTGCGAGACCTGGAACTGGCCGATGCTATGCTGATTCTGGGAGAGGATATCACCAACACCGCGCCGATGCTGGCCCTATCGCTGCGTCATTGGCTGAGGCGGCGGCCGACGGCAGAGGAGATCCGCCTGGGAATACCCGTCTGGAACGATGCTGCTATCGGCGAGATTGTCCATGAAGTACCCAGTCCACTCTATGTCGCCACAACCCATGCCACCAAACTGGATGCCGTCGCTGCCGGCGCTGTGCGGGCGGCACCGGATCAGTTGGCACAGTTCGGCTTTGCAGTCGCTCACGCGCTGTCCGCACAGATTCCGGCCGTTGCCGACTTGACGGCTGAACTGCATCCGCTGGCAGTGGAAATCGCCGACAAGTTAAAGCGTGCCAAGCGGCCCATTATCCTCTCGGGC
>JARRJQ010000173.1:0-6687 GCA_037388985.1 Desulfobacterales bacterium
TTACCTTCAAGAGGTTCTGTTGCATAAGGGTTTATCCGCAAAAGAGATAATGCAGTGCCGTCAATGCATAAACTTTAGCTGTTTCAATCAATTGGTCCAAATCAACCCATTCATCTATCTGATGGGGAACCTGCCGGTCTCCAGCGCCCATGGTGACAATCGGTATGTTTTTATAGGCCCACAGAAAGGTTCCATCGGTGGCACCCGGCACTCCTGCATATATGGGTTTTTTACCGCTGAGCGATCGGATGGCCCAATCGGCTGCCTGTACGACAGGCTCAATTCGATCGGTAAGCGTACAGGGTCTGTCGGTTAAAATTTCAACCTGAACCCCAAGATCATGCTGCCGTATTAAATTTAGCAGGCGATCATATTTTCTGTAACGATTGTTTACCTCTTTTGTAATTTTCAGCGCAAGCGTTTGAAGATCATCAACGATCTTTTCATGAGACTGGCTGGATATTGTACGGATATCTACAAGCACCTTCGCTTCCCTGGGCATCACATTGAGCTGGGGGGGACCGCAGACAGGGGATCGAATTACTGTGGGTGTGAAGCTGGGCCAGCCCAAATATTCATCTTGTCCGAAATTGGTGACTGCTTCTTTTTCCAGCTGGTGCAGACCGTCAATGAGCTGAACGATCGCCGGTGCGCAGTTCAACCCGGAAAGCGGCATAGCGCCATGGCTCATTCGGCCGGTGATCAGAAAGCTTGCCCGGATCGCGCCTTTCTGGGCGGTACAGATCATCCCGTCTTGCGGCTCGCAGATTACAGCTGCTGTTATCTTGTCGGCATGGCCTCTTTTGATGAAATCCATGACGCCGAGCATCTGGTCTTCTTCATCGCATAACACACCGCCGATCACAGAACCACAAAGTGCAACGCTAGACCTTTTTAAGGCTTTCATCGCAATCAGCATGGCGGCCAGGTTACCTTTGGTATCATTGGTCCCACGTCCGTACATTCGCCGGCCGACAATTTCAGCTCCAAACGGATCGTATTTCCACGCCGATGCATCTCCCGGGGTGACGACATCGGTATGGCCTTCAAACAGCAGCGTGCGTTCTTTCGAGCCGGTCGGCCAGCTGATGATGATATTGGGTCGTTGAGGGACTACCTCTTCCATGTTAACCTGAAAACCCTGCTCCTGACCCCAGGCGGCAATCGTTTCAGCCACAGGCGCTTCACTGGTGCCAGCCTCCGGATCCCACACCGAATTGATCCGCACAAGATCTGCCGTTAACGCAATCAATTCGTCAGGATCGATTTTGTTTAATACTCTCGTTATGATTTCGTCAGGAATTATATTCGTCATTTTTGATCCTGAATATTGAATACCCGCCCGCCTCGCCTTGCAGTCTCGCATGGCGGGCAGGTCGAACAAGGAATGTCCAACCGCAGAAGTTGATAGAACTAATGGATTCCTTTTTTTACCTCGATATTGGAAATTCCTTGTTCTGCGGTTCTGCGGTTTAAATTAGTCGTCATTCCCCCGCTGTTTTTGAATTTCCGCTATCGAATCCTGACCATCTTTGGATCCAGCATATCCCTCAGTCCATCTCCCAGCAGATTAAAGCCCAGTACCGCCCAGCCAATGGCCACACCGGGGAAAATGGCCATCCAGGGGGAAAGAGACATAAAGGTCTGAGCTTCATTGAGCATCCGGCCCCATGAGGCGGTTGGCGGCTGGGTGCCCAGGCCCAGATAACTGAGCCCGGCTTCGGCCAGGATCGCCACCGCAAATTGAATTGTGCCCTGGATCAATAGCGGAGAGAGTATATTGGGCAGCACATGGTGCCAGTTGATGGCCCATTCGCCCGCACCGCTGGCTCGAGCTGCCAGGATAAATTCGCGTTCCCAGATCGTCATGGCGGCTGCCCGGGTTAGACGGGCGAATACCGGAATGTAAAAAATACCAATGGCCAGCATGGCATTGATCATTGACGGACCCAGGATGGAAGTGATCAGGATGGCAGTCAATACTGCCGGGAATCCGAATAGCAGATCCGATAACCGCATGATGGCTTCATCGGCGAATTTGCCGAAGCGGGCTGCCGCCAGTCCCAGCAAGACACCGATACTTAAGCCGATGGCGACCGTCACCAGCCCCACAATGATCGAATTGATCGCGCCGGTCATCACCCTGGACATAGTGTCGCGCCCATACTGGTCGGTTCCCAGCGGATGGATCCACGAAGGACCCTGAAGACGCTCTTGGGCGTTCATTTTATTCGCATCAAACGGCGTCCAGACAAGACTGAGCACTGCCGCAAAAACGACCACCGCCGACAGGATGAACCCGACAGTAAAGTTCAGATTGCTGAAGAATTTTTTCATTTAATAATATCAATCACGAAAACACGAAAGTTTGAAAGCACGAAATCCTAAATATTTTTCGTGTTTTTTTGCTTTCGTGCTTTCGTGTTAAAGATGGTTGTTCTCGTTTCAATTCATAAATTGCTTATTGCAGTTTGATTCTCGGATCGACATAGGCGTAGGCGATGTCGACGATAAAGTTCACCATCACCACCGCTGCCGCCATAAACAGAACCACATCCCGCACCACCGGCAGATCGCGCTGCCCGATGGCGTTAAACACCAGCCGGCCGAGACCCGGCAGGTAGTAAACGTTTTCGATGATGATCGCACCGGCCAGCAGTTGTCCCAGCTGCAGCCCCATAATGGTCAGTACCGGGATTAGGGCATTACGCAGGGCGTGGGTGTATATGATGGTGCGCTCCTTGAGCCCTTTGGCCCAGGCAGTGCGGATATAGTCCTCCCGGAGGACTTCGAGCATAGATGAGCGCGTCAGGCGCGTCAGAATCGAGGCCCGGATAGCGCCCAGTGCAAATGCCGGCAGCAAAAGCGCCTTAAACGAGCCCCATCCGTCCGCCGCCCAGCCGGGAAAACCGCCGGCAGCAAACCACCCCAGTTTCACCGACAGCAACAGGATCAACAGGATCCCCAGCCAGAACTCTGGTGTGGCTAATCCCAGTTGAGTAAAAAACATCACCGAGACATCGGCCGGAAGGTTTTGATGGCGCGCGGCATAGATTCCCAGCGGAAGGGAAATAACGACGGCAAAGATCATGGCCAGCAGGGCCATGGGTCCGGTCACCGCCAGCCGGCTGATAATTAAATCATAGACCGGCAGATCGTAGGTGAGCGAACGGCTGCCCCTGCCTGTGATCAAATGGGTCAACCAGTTGAGGTACTGGGCCCAAAAGGGCTGATCGAGCCTGAGTTCGGCCCTCAGATTGGCCAGAGTCTCAGGGGTGGCATTGATGCCCAACATGATTTGGGCCGGATCGCCGGGAAGCACAAAAAGCACGGAGAATACGGCAATCGAAACCAGCAATAGCAGCAGGATCAGCGTAATCAGCTTTTTGATCAGGTAGCGTGCCATAAGTTTTTAGGCAGCCGAATTCTATCGTTGGATAAAAGCCGGCTTTCCAATTACGCGTTGATTAGCCCTTCATCCATACCTCGGTACAATCCAGTGCAATGGTCGGGTAATTCTCCCACCAGTTCATCACCTCGGCCTTCATCGCCGGCAGACTGGGTGCCGAGAAAAGATAGCCGTTTACCGCGTCTTCGGCGATAATTTCCTGGCAACGACCGAACCACCTGGCCTTTTGCTCTTCATTGGGAGCCTTCAGCGCTTTGGCATACGCATCGCGGAACTCCGCTGAGTCATACTGGAAATAATAATCCGGATTGGCATAGATACCGATATCCCATGCTTCGACATGCCCGATCATGGTCAGATCATAGTCTTTTTGCTTGAAGATCCGATCCAGCCAGTAGCCCCATTCGACCACCTCAATCTTGAGCTTGATGCCTACCTGGCCGAGCATATCGGCGATGACCTCACCGGCTCTGCGTGAATAAGAGTAAATCGCCGGTAGCTTGATGGTGGCTGCGAACCCGTTTGGATATCCGGCTTCGGCCAGAAGCGCCTTAGCCTTTTCGGGATTATAGGCAAACCTGGCGGTCAAATCTTCGTAATAGGGGGTTGATGGCGACCAGTGGGAGCCGATAGGCGTTCCGTAGCCGAACATCACCATGTCGATAACGGTCTGCCGATTGATGGCATAAGCCATGGCCTGGCGTACCAGTTTGTTGTTGAAAGGTTTTCGTTTGTTGTTGGTGCCCATGATAACCTCACCGGTAGTGGTGCCGGCAAACACTTTGAAGCGCTTATCCTTGGCCATTTCAGAGGCTTGCTCGGGAGCGGCGATGTAGCCGATCACATCGATGTCACCGGCTTTAAGCGCAGCGATCTGGGCGCTGGCATCACCGATAAACTTGAAGGTGACCTTGTCCAGGTAAGGCAGCGCGGGATTCCAGTATTTTTCATTGCGCACCATTTCCACCCGATCACCGCGAACCCAGGTGACGAATTTGAAAGGGCCGGTGCCTACGGGCTCGCTGGCGGCATTTTCATAGCCCTTTACAGGCAGCATGACGGCATCGCCTTCAGCCATATGAGCGATAAAGAGAGCATCGACATCTTTCAGGGTAACCACCAGCGTGTATTCATCCGGTATTTCGATTTTTTCAATGCCGCGGAAGAACTCCGGGTGAGCGTTTTTGGTGGTCTCGGCGGCGTTACGCTCCAGATTCCATTTGGCCACCGCGGCGTTAAAAGGCTGCCCGTTGTGGAAGCTCACGCCCTTGCGCAAAGCAAAGGTGTAAACTTTGCCGTCCGGAGACACTGTCCAGGTGGTCGCCAGACCGGGAACAAACTCCCCGTTGCGGTTGACTTTGACAAGGCCCTCGTAAATATTGGCGTATACCACCCGATCGATGGCCGCTGCCGTATTTGCGGTGGGATCCAATCCCGGCGGCTCGGCAGGCTGACAAACCACCAGGGCGCCACCACGTTGAGGTTTCGCCGCTAGGGTCCATTGAACCGGAGAAATGATAATCAACAGAAAGATGAACACAATTATTTTTTTCATTAAGCCATCTCCTCTTATTAAAATTCGATTTTGCGAGTCTCGAGGTCACAAAATGCTGTCTTGCCTGCTAGGCTGCTGGCAGTCAGAATGGCGTTTAAAATGGCTCTTGACATACAATTTGCTGCTGAGTGGCCAATTTCATTGATTGCCTGGGCCTGAGGAGTGCTGAAAAATCCCGAGCTGTCAGGCAATTTTCGTTTGCCGGTGGCCATGCAAAAGATCGTATCGCCGTCGAACATGGTATGCGATGGTCGAATGGCCCGCGCCAGTCCGTCATGAGCCATCTGGGCGATTTTTTGAGCCTGAGCCTTTGTGAGCACCGCATCGGTGGCGATGATTCCGATGGTGGTGTTTTTAGCCGGCGCACTTTCGGTCTGTGGTGGAAGTCTGACGGCCCGTTTTCCCTGCTGTCCGAACTCATTTTCGATTTCCAGACCGATTTCCCAGGGACTTCCGGTATCGGGATTGATCACTGAGCCTGCTGAATTGACGGCCACCAGGGCCGCCACTGTAACGCCGGAATCCAGAATCAGGCTCGCGCTGCCAAGTCCGCCTTTGATGCTGCCGGAGCACGCACCGGTTCCGGCTCCCACGCACCCGCAGGTCACCGGGCCTTTGGTTGCTGCCCGACAGGCTTTCTCTCCCCATTCGGCGCAGATGGGCGGCACAAACTCAGCTCCGCGGCCCAGATCATACAGTACGGCAGCCGGCACAATCGGAGCGACATATCCCCTGTCCAGCGGAAATCCGAATCGCTTGCTTGCCAGCCAGCGCACCACACCGTCGGCGGCTGCCAGACCGAAAACCGAACCGCCGGCAAGCACCACCGATTGGGCTCTATCCACCAGATTTGTCGGCGCCAGCAAATCGGTCTCGCGGGTACCGGGTGCAGATCCGCGCACGTCAACGCCGGTAACGGCACCCTCGGCGCAAATTACCACGGTTACGCCGCTGGTGGCAACCCTGTCGGTATAATGACCCACCAGAATTCCATCCACATCGGTTAGCGCATTAACTTTTCCGGTAATTGGCATCTAATTTCCCTTTAAGCCCATTATCGACTGATTTTTATCGAGATAAATGCAGATTAATCTAGATCTATTTGAGCTTAAAAATAAATCAATTGGAAGTGGTTTCAAAACCTCAGATCAGGTTCTAGGCAAATCGCATCCGGAGTGTCAAGTAATAAAAATAGAACCCAAATACCTGCCTGCTGATTGACTATGGATGTTGTAAATCCAGTAAGCATGAGGTGCTTCAATCAAAAAGGCTCAATCTCAACGGATTGAGCCTTTTTATAGAGTGGTTCCCCACCATGAACAATCGCAGGAACCTTTGTTCAACCCTATTTCTGAAGCAATATAAAAGGGTTAGGAAAAATTGAAAATTACACCATTCACATACTATCGTTCGCAGGCGGGGCCGTACCCCGTACCGCAGTAGGTGTAGGTCCTTTCTGGAACGTCATTCAGCTCGGATTCTTCAATCTCGGCCACGCAGCGGACCATCGAGCCGTCGCCCATGTACCAGCGGATCGGAAAGCAGTAGAACCGGAAGCGCTTGCCGGACACTTTGTCCAAGTCTCCGCCGAGGTTCTCGACGCCAACAATTCCGTGACCCAGCATCAATTTGTGGCAGGGTTCCCAGGTTCCCTCACATCCAATCTCTTCGAGGTCACCGAATTTGGCATCATAAGCGTCTTGGCCATGCAGCTTGATGTAGG
>JARRJQ010000174.1:0-9632 GCA_037388985.1 Desulfobacterales bacterium
TTTTTTTCGAAAAAAATGCGCGTGTCCGCAAGAGCCCGGAGATAAAGGGATGCTTCACCCGACGGGTCAAAGACCGTTGATGCTTTTTCTGCTGACGTCAGTTCGCTCCGCATGGACTTAAACGTTTTTTCGTGGGCTTCTTCCATTTGTGCAAGACCCGACAGCAGATCCTTATTTGAAGGATCCGCCACGCTTTTGGCGGCATCCCGATAAAATTTGGCACCGTTACGCTCTATCTGTTCGGCCATTTCAAAAACTTCATCTGCATTAAAATCGTAACTCATTTTTCTTCCTTCCTTTTAAAATCCACTGGGACGCGGTTGTTAAGTGATCGAATCCACAGTTTTTTAATATATATATGATCTCCGGTTTTGTAAAGATCCGTTCTATTGATGAAAGTGAAGCTTAAAAAATTTGCTTGACATGCCCAGGGGTGCCAAAGAAGAAAAAGATTACATCCGCCAAAACCTTATGCGGGGCTTGAATATAGATGAGGTGATTGTTCGAGTTGAACAAGAATACGGGCACCGGATATAAGGATTGGGACCGATAGAAGCGCTAAAGAAAAAGTGATTACCCCACTTTTAATCTTGAGCTTTGGTGCTCACCGATAGAACAGGGCAGGGTGCTTGGCGAACCACCCGGTCGGTGGTTGATCCTAAAAAAAGTGTTTTGACCAGACCGCGTCCGCGAACCCCCAGAACGATCATGTCCATATCTTCGGCTTTTGCATATCGCCCCAGTTCCTCATAGGGCTGTCCCTCCAAAATGGAAATTGCTGGTGTGCACCAGTTACGAGCTTCTTCGGGAACCATATCCATTAGTTTTTTTGTTAGGCGGTCATGCAGTCCCTTCTGAATTTCTTCACCAAGCGTGTTGTCCGGTTTGCTGAGGTCTTTGTACACGTCAGGTTCAATAACGGGAGCAAGATGCAGGTCGGCCTCAAATTCTTGCGCCAGACTTAATGCATGTTGAAAAGCCAGATCGGAATCCGGTGAGAAATCGCAGCCGACCAATATCTTTTTAAGCCGTATTTGCTGGTTGATCGGATTGACAAATTCATGTTCGGGACTGTGGACCACCAGCAGGGGGCATGACAGCACACGCATCAGGCGTTCGGTGACCGATCCTAAAATCAAACGCTTAAGGCCGGAGCGGCCGCGAGTGGCTGCAATGACCAGATCAATTTCTTTTTCTTCAACCAGGCGGGACAGTTCATCGGCAATGTGGCCGGCTGAAATCAAGGGTTCCCATTTAACAGGCTGTTCACCGATTAATTGATCCAGCTGTTCGGCGGCCTGTTTTTTTATGCGGCTTTGTTGATCCACCGGATTGAGCTGAAATTCACCATAAATGGCGATCGAGGAAAAATCAATCACATGACAAATGTACAGTTTGGCATTGAACTCTCTGGCCAGCGCGACTCCATAGGGTATGGTGCGGTTTGAAAAATCGGAAAAGTCCGTGGCACAGAGGATGTTTTTCATTTGTACTCTCATGGCAATCTTTCTCCTTCATTTCGGCCTCGCAAAAGAATCGAGGTGTAATAATGAGTTAAAGCTGTTCCTGTTTTTACCAGCCGGCTTCTTCCAACTTCGTCCTTAACCCTTAATTACGGCTATTGGCCTGAGCTTTGCTACCTTCTTTGCTATGCCCGCGCCGTGGACAACCTCAACGACCCGATCCACATCTTTATAGGCTTTGGGTGCTTCTTCAGCCAGACCGGACATGCTGCCCGCTCGCACAAGGATACCCCGTCCTTCAAGTTCTTCACGCAGAATTGCTCCGTGGATGCTTTTTTTGGCCTTTTTGCGGCTCATAGTGCGACCTGCGCCGTGACAGGTGGAGCCAAAAGTTTGAACCATGGATTCTTCGGTGCCCAGCAAAACCCAGGAAGCCGTACCCATTGAGCCCGGAACCAGTACCGGCTGTCCGATATTGCGGTAAACGGCCGGCAATTGCGGTGAACCGGGGCCGAAGGCGCGTGTGGCACCTTTACGATGAACACAAAGCTGCATTTGCTTACCATCTATGCGGTGCGTTTCTACTTTTGCCATGTTGTGTGCAATATCATAAATCTGAAAGATGTGATAATTTGAGACTTTGCCTGCCAGCACCTGTTCAAAGCTGCGACGAATATGGAAGCTGAGCACCTGGCGGTTTGCAAATGCATAGTTGGCAGCTGCCTTCATTGCGGCCAGGTAATTTTGTCCTTCCGGGCTGCTCGATGGTGCACAAACCAGTTCCCGATCGGGAAGCTGTAATCCGTATTTTGAGATTGTTTTTTGAAACTGCTTAACATAGTCGCTGCAGACCTGATGTCCTAAACCACGCGAGCCGCAATGAATTTGCAGCGCGATTTGCCCCTTAAAAAGGCCGATTTGCTGAGCCGGGCTTGGGTCCATAATTTTTTCAACAACATCAATTTCTATAAAATGATTTCCAGCCCCTAAGGTGCCAACCTGCCCTTTGCCCCGCTCTTTAGCTCGCTGGCTTACTTTTGCGGGATGGGCGCCGTCCAGACAGCCGTATTCTTCTGTATGCTCCAGATCCGCTTCAGTACCGTATCCTCTTTTGACAGCCCATTGCGCGCCTTCGACCATCACCCGATCGAGTTCGCCGGCTTTCAGCTTTATGTTGCCGCCTTTGCCCACCCCGCTGGGGCAGTTCGCATAAAGAATGGTGGCCAAATCATCCAGATGGGGACGGATCTCATCCTCATTTAAATGGGTGGCGAGCAGCCGCACACCGCAGTTGATGTCATAACCGACACCACCTGGGGAAATAATGCCATCGGGCAACTCGGTGGCTACCACACCACCAATGGGAAATCCATACCCCTGATGTATATCGGGCATGGCCAGTGCGTACTTGACGATTCCCGGTAAAGTGGCAGTGTTGATCAGCTGCAGGAGGCTGTTGTCGGCAACGACACCTTTTAACAGCTCCTCATCGGCATAAAAGCGCGCTGCAACACGCATGTCACTGCGGAAAGAGGCTGGAACTTCAAATACATACTTATCAAGCTGTTTGAAATCATAGATCTGAACCATCTATTCCTCCATGGTCCTAAAAATTGGTGTAGTGATTAATAAAATTTTTTAAAACTCTCTTAAGCCGCTTGTATACTTAAAAAACGACGTTCTCTTCCTAACCTCATGGCGTCTGAATAAGTTCAAGATTGTGATATGTGTTTTTAAAAACCAACATTTCAGTCTCCGCCCAGTAAGCCAATTCACCCAACCATTCTACCAAAAGGCTTTCAGTATCGGCCGCCCGCAGCTCGATGGATTTTTCGATCTCATTTGGAATTTTGGAGACATCCGTTAGCATAAGTTGCGTCATTCCATGGGCTGCACTAATCATCAATTCCTTCAGGTTGATCCCGGAAATTCGCAATGCTTTGTCGGCTGTGTGCTCTATCTCTTCAAAACCCATCGTTTTAAAAAGCTCCAGTTGCTGGCAAGTTTCTATTATTGATGGTTACAGGCTCGACGGTCTTTGGCTTCCTGCTGACAGCTCTACTTGTGATGCAACAACGTTCGTTAAATGAGGAATCGTTTCGATTCGGCCAGATCAGCCGCAGTGATGGATGTCGTTCGGAAATGACAAGCAGTTTTGCAATACGTATCAGATTCGCGTATCTATATAATACAATTAACAATTGATCCAACAAAGTCAAGGGCATTATCGCGCTTTAAAAAATTCTTTACAATATCCGGCAGGCTGATTTATAAGCGAAATGAGATGAAACCGTTTCTTTTCTTGTCCACCCATGCATCCTAAATGGACTTATGCATCTGCTCTTTTTTCTTTTCTGGCGGAATTAAAATCTAATGTTTTGAATATCTTTACGTTTTAGTGCTAAAAATCAATACGTTGAGCCAATGAGGTAAGGCATGAAACACCAATATGATGTGATTATTGTCGGGGCGGGTCTGGCTGGATTGCGTGCAGCAGTTGAGATCGGTAAAGATGCGCGGGTAGCTGTTCTGACTAAAGTTTTTGCTACCCGCTCGCACTCCGGAGCTGCCCAGGGCGGAATCGGCGCCGCGTTGGGTAATGAAGAAGAAGATCACTGGCTGTGGCATATGTTCGATACCGTAAAGGGCAGTGACTACCTGGGAGATCAGGATGCCATCGAGATCTTGGCGCAGGATGCTCCCCGGACTGTTTACGAGCTTGAAAATCTTGGGGTTCCGTTTAATCGGACGCCGGAAGGCAAGATTGCTCAAAGGGCCTTCGGGGGGCATACCCGCAATTACGGGGAAGCGCCGGTCAAGCGCGCCTGCTATGCGGCGACCCGAACCGGCAGAGTTATATTAGATACGCTCTGGGAACAGAGCCTGCAAAGAGGCATTGAATTCTTCGATGAGTTTCAAATCTTGTCTTTGATCGTTCATGATCGACGCTGTTGCGGGGTGGTTGCCTATGAATTGGCTACGGGAAAATTGCACACCTTCCACTGTAAAGCACTGCTGCTGGCCACTGGTGGGGCGGGCAAAATCTACAAGACCACTTCCAATGCATTCGCCAGCACCGGAGATGGTATGACGATTGCCTATCGAGCCGGTGCTCTCCTGGAAGACATGGAATTTGTTCAGTTTCATCCTACCGGAATTTATAAGCTGGGAATTCTAATCAGTGAGGCAGCCCGCGGAGAAGGCGGTGTTTTGCTTAACAACCAGGGCGAGCGCTTCATGGAAAAATACGCACCGGTGATTAAGGATCTTGCGCCCCGCGACATGGTTTCGCGCTGTATGCTTGAAGAAGCGCGCGCCGGGCGGGGCATCGACGGTAAAGACTGTTTTCACCTGGATCTGACGCATTTAGGCCAGGAAGTCATTGAAAAGAAGCTTGCCGAAATTACCGCCTTTGCGCGCACCTATGCCGGAGTCGATCCGGTTAAAGAGCCCATTCCGGTTCAGCCCACCTGCCATTATATGATGGGCGGTATCGCGACCGATGCCGATGGTCGGGTCCTTGTTGATCAAAAAGGCACACCGTTTGAGGGATTATATGCGGCCGGCGAATGTGCCTGTGTATCGGTGCACGGTGCAAATCGGCTGGGTTGCAATGCGCTTTTGGAAACGCTGGTCTTCGGACGGCGGGCCGGTTTAACGATAAAGTCATTTGTTCAATCGACGACCCATCCAAAAATGCCGGCCAAACCGGATAAAAAAGACGCGGACATCATTAAGGCCTTGATGAAGAGCACCGGCAAAGCGACCAGCAGCAGCATTCGGGCCGAGCTTCAGGAAAGCATGATGGAAAACGTGTCTGTTTTTCGTCAAAAAGACACCCTGAAAAAGACGCGGGATAAAATCAAAAGGCTTAAAAAACGATATCAAAACCTATCCATTCAGGACAAAGGCCATTGCTTCAATCGCGATCTGTTAGATGCAATCGAGCTGGGTCATTTACTGGATCTGGCGGAAGTCATCACCCGCGGTGCCCTTTATCGCGAAGAAAGCCGGGGTGCCCATTTTCGGGAAGATTTTCCAAACCGTGATGATATTAATTTTCTGGTGCATACGCTAACCCGTTACGACAAAGTCAAAGGTCCGCAAATTTTAACCAAACCCGTTGCCGTCACCCGATTTGAACCCAAGGAGAGGAAATATTAAGATGAAGTGTCATTTTACCATCTATCGTTTTGAACCGCAGGTCGATCAAAAGCCGCGCTATCAGGAATATGAAATTGATGCTGAGCCGACCGACAAGATTTTAGACTGTCTGAACAAAATCAGATGGGAGCAGGACCCGACCCTAGCTTACCGCTATTCCTGCGCTCATGGGATCTGCGGCTCCGATGCATTGATGATCAACGGAAGAATCGAACTGGCTTGTCAGAAACTGGTTCGTGATTTTAAAACCGGAAATAATTTTGTGATCGAACCGTTGCCCTTTTTTGATGTGGTTAAAGACTTAATCGTCGATCTGGAGCCCTTTTTCGCAAAATACCGGCAGGTGCAGCCTTACCTGATCCCCGGCCAAAAACAATCGGATAAAGAATTTATCCAGCAGGCTGAAAATCAGGAGTTTATTGAACCGGCCCTTAGATGCATCCTGTGTGCCTCCTGCACTGCCGCCTGCCCGATTAATCGGGCGGATCCGGACTATCTGGGCCCGGCAGCGTTGTTGAGGGCCTTTCGGTACATCTTCGATTCGCGTGATTCAGCCGCCGAAAAGCGCTTGGAACAAATCGACCACCCCTCCGGAATCTGGGGGTGTAAAACGATGTGGTGGTGCACCGAAGTTTGCCCAAAAGAGATCCCGATCACCAAATGCCTGGGTCAGATCAAGCGCGCGGTTAAGCAGAAAGAAAAAGGCAAATAATGGAGCCTTTGCCCGAGAACGTTTTTGATCTTTCTGAAATGCGTGGAAAAATTCAGGTTTTTGCCGACCGTAAACAAGCCGGAGAAATTTTGGCAGACATGCTGCTGTCTTTTCGGGAGTCAAAAACGATTCTTTTGGCCATTCCCGCCGGCGGGCTGCCGGTAGCGGTTGTGATACAGGAAAAAATCGGCATTGAGCTGGATGTAGCAGTGGTCAGCAAGATCACCCTTCCCTGGAACACGGAGGCTGGTTACGGTGCCGTGGCATTCGATGGAACTGTTCGTTTAAACGAGGCCATGCTGGCCCATATCCGTCTTGACGAGCAGCAAATTCAAGAGGGTCAAATGAATACCTTAAAAAAGGTAAACAGGCGGGTCAAGCGTCTTCGAGGCGACCGGCCCTTTCCACAGTTAACCGGCCGTGAGGTTTTACTGGTGGATGACGGCCTGGCATCGGGATTTACATTGCGGGTGGCTGCAGAAGCGGTGAGCAAAGCCGGCGCGGCTTCAATTACTGTTGCGGTTCCAACGGGCCACCTGGAGTCGATCCATAGAATCGTTGAGCAGGTGAACGCTGTTTACTGCCCGAACATCAGAAGCGGCATGCGCTTTGCTGTGGCGGACGCCTATCAATACTGGTCTGATGTCTCAGAAGAAGAATTATTGGAACTTTTAAAAGACAGAAGTGGTCATGCGGCCCAATAAAATTGATTTTAGATAAAAAGGAGGAGGTTATGCCGGAGAAAAATTTGTTAAGCAGGTTTTCGTTTTTTTCCGATGTCGATCCGGTTACGCTGGAAGCGATTGCCAATAAAGGTAAGATCTTAGAATTTGAAGCTAAAGATGTTATTTTTAAGGTGGAGGCTCCTGCAACTCATCTCTATGGTCTTTTGGAGGGAGAAATCGAGTTGGTCCTTGTTTTTAAGGACAAGGTTTTAAAAACGGATATTGAATATGAAGAAGCCATCCAGGCTAGCATGGTCGACGAGGAAAAAGAGATTATTGTTGATCGGGTAAAGGCAGGCCAGGTGTTCGGCTGGGCTTCGATTGTGGGGCCCGCCAGGCGCACCGTCAACGCTGAATGTTCACAAAACAGCCGGGTTATCGCTCTCCCGGCGGATGAGCTGAAAGCCATGTTTGATAAAGACCACACCCTGGGCTATATCATCATGAAACGATTGGGCGATATTATTGCCAAGCGGCTTCGCCATCGAACCGACAAATTAATTGAGACCTGGGGGGAGGCGTTCGACATTGGTTCCATCTAGCCTGTGCCCCGCAAAGATGTTGCAGAAGTCGTGTGGTTTATTCTAGTTCAGTTGAGTATTTCAAACAAAACGATGTCCATGGTGTCAGGTGTCTGCGTACAGATGACAGAAGTCAGAAAAACGGCCTGATCCTCCGTTTTTAGCATCTGTCCTCTATCATCTGGCATCTATCTTCAGAAAACCTGACACCTGATTTTGTGCCGGCCTTGGGTTGGCTATTTACTGGAATTTAACTCCGACGACGAAATAAGGAGATATTGAAATGAAGGCACTCTATTTTGAAAAGCACGGGGAAATCGATTGCTTGCGGTATGGGGATGTGCCCGATCCGGAAACTGGACCGGGGGAAGTCAAGGTGCGCGTGAGGGCCACCGCTCTCAATTATCTGGACATCTGGGTCAGGCGCGGCTGGCCCGGTCTTAAGCTGCAAATGCCTCACTGGTGCGGTGCGGATATGGCTGGAGAAATCGTTGAGCTGGGGCAAGGCGTATCCGGCTGGCAGGTGGGCCAGCGGGTTGTGGCCGATCCGGGCGTTAACGCATATGAAGACGAATTTACCGCCCGCGGAGAAGATTGCATGAGTCCAGGGTATCATATACTTGGCGAACATCAACGTGGGGCAGCGGCCGAATATGTCGTGCTTCCGTCCAATGGCCTGGTTGCCATGCCGGATGATCTGGATTTTGCGGACGCCGCCGCACCGCTTTTGGTGACGCTGACTGCCTGGCGGATGCTCATTCACCGGGCCGCGCTGCGTGCCGGTGAATCCGTGTTAGTTGTGGGTTCCGGCGGCGGAGTTAACAGCATGTCTATCCAGATTGCCAAGCTCGCCGGTGCATTTGTTTATGCGGTTGCCAGCAATCAAAAAAAGGCGCAATTGGCGAAAGAGCTGGGTGCCGATGTGGTGTTGGATCGATCCCGGGTCGATTGGAGCCGGGAACTGTATAAGCTCACAGCCAAGCGAGGCGTTGATCTGATCGTTGATAATGTCGGAAAAGCCACACTGACTTCCAGCATGCAGGCATTGGCTCGGGGCGGCCGCATTGTGATTGTGGGCAACACCAGCGGACCGCAAACCGAAATCGATATCCGCTTTATTTTCGGAAAACAGATCAGCTTGATCGGCAGCACACTGGGGACCCATCAGGATTTCAAAGATGTTGTGGCCCTGCTCTGGAACGGAAAGCTCAAACCGGTAATCGATCGGCAGATGCCGTTAAGTGAAGGGCAAAAAGCATATGAAATGATGGAGAAAGGGCAGCAAATGGGGAAGATCGTTCTCCAACCGTAATCTCTTTTAGGCATCATTTAATTTAAAAATTCAGATTAGCGAGATTAAATTAAAAGTCAGTTGTTGGTTGTCCGTGTCTCGTTGGAAGGGATCTGTTTAACCTTGATATATTTGAGTTTATTTCCTTGCACAAAAAGTTCTATTGCTTGCAACGGACAACTGACGACGGACCACGGACACTACTGATACTTCTTCATCAACTCCCGAAAAATGATCAGTTTCTGAACATCCTGGGTGCCTTCACCTAAAGCTGATGCCCAGGCATCCATGGGGAATTTGTGAATCGGATGCTCCTGGATGACCGATGCGGCGCCGAAAATATCTGCCGCCCAGGCGGTCACACGGCGGGCAATTTCTACAGCGAGATATTTGGCCATCGAAGATTCCTGCCTAAAATTTTCATTTTGGTCCATTTTCCAACAGGCTTTCCAGAGCATCAGACGGGCGGATTCAATTTTTGCATAAAAATCGGCACATTCAAAAGCTTTCGCTTGAAAATTGGTGATGGTCTGACCGAAGATCTTGCGTTTCTTGGCATGTTCGAGAGCGAGTTCAAATGCTCCCAGAGCTGTCCCCAGAGTCAGCGCGGCGATAGGGACCCGACTATAGGTGAAGATGGTCAACACTTGCTGCAGTCCCTGTCCCTGGTTACCTAAAAGATGATCATCGGGGACGAATACATCGCTGAGCTGAAGGCGGGTCAGATCAGATGGAATCCAGACCCGTTTGTTGAGC
>JARRJQ010000175.1:0-11894 GCA_037388985.1 Desulfobacterales bacterium
AATTTGAGGGACCCGGCGCGGATTTGAAGAAAGGATACGAGCATGTGGTCAACGACATCGCGGCTGTACCGGGGCTTCGCTGGAAGATTTGGATTATGAATGAGCAGACGCATGAAGCCGGCGGGCTTTATCTGTTTAATGATCAAGATGCCGTGGAAGCTTACCTCGAAGGGCCGTTAATAGCCGCCTTGAAAAATAACCCGGTGCTCGGCGAGTTTTCGTTCAAGCAATTCGATGTTTTGGATGACCTGACGAGCATCACGCGAGGTCCGGTGAAATAGGCTGCACTCCGGTTAAATCCGCCATAAAAATTGGCGGGCAGGTCCGCAGCTGAACGTCCGTTAAACTCTTACCGGGGCGATAAAATCAACGCGCACGTTCCTCAGGGAGGACCTTTTTCACGCGGCCGACGACTCCGTTTGTCAGGCGAACTTTAATTCCGTGAGGATGTGTGGCGGACTTTGTGAGAATATCTGCAACGATTCCTTCCGTCAGTTTTCCGGTGCGCTGATCCTGTTTGCGGACAACCTGGACCCGGGTTCCCGCTTTTATATCGGTCCGCTTTCTTTCATTCATTTGCGGCACCTGCGTGGTTATTCATTTCACTGCCGATCACCCGCGCCGGCTCTCCGGTCACAGGCTGTGGTCTTAAATTTCCCAATATACTCAGGTTTTAACCTTTTTGGGTTTTATAAATATGAAGAACCCCAAAAATAGCAGTACGAACAGTATGCCAAAAGTCCCGATCAGAAGCCTGACTGCATCGATCTGTATACCCAATTTGCCCTCCAGGTCGGCCACGGAGATTCCCATCATGAGCAGTAACCAGATTATCAAACTTAAAGCGATATCCGCTAAAAGTGCGCCGAAAAAAGCCAGAGTCACCCTTCGCTTAAAAGCCAATTTAGGGCCGCCGCTTTTTGTGCTGTCTTTTAAAGTATACGCCTCCCAGCTGCACTTTCTCCAGCCCCCGCTGAGAAACCGGTCCAATGTATTCATCGGCCTCGGCTGCCCCCCGCGATCGTATGGCGGCAAAAAAGTGAATCCCTCTAAATTGGCTCTTTTTACCCTCGCCAAATAATTACGGCCACTCATGATATATTCTGTAGTGGATCTGAGTTGTTCTTCGGGTAGTTCAGCCTCCGGGAAAGATGCACATGAAATAAGCAGTCTTTGGACTAAATTCATAATCTTATTTCTCCAAAAATCAGGTTGCCGGTACGATAATTAAAAATTTTTTTCCAGTTTATTTGAATTCTTTTGCTATTTCCGACTAATCTTCTTCGAGCACTCTGACTTCGTTTGTTCGGATACGCAGGCGCTCGCTTATTTCCAGGGCGATATTGCAAATCAGTTTGATCGCTATTTGAGGGGCTTTATTCTGCAAAACCGCAAATTCATCAGGGGACAGCACGTATGCTTCCGAGTCCTCATCCGACCATACATCTGCAGAGCGCGGGCTGCCGTCTAAAAAAGCCATCTCCCCAAAAGCCACTCCTGCGCTGTAAGAGATCAGCCGTTTGGTGCGATCGCTTTGCGGAAGGTGAATCCGCACACTGACCAATCCTTTGACCAGCAAAAACAAATTCCGATCCGTATCGCCTTCTTTTACAATAATTTCACCTTTATTGAAGGTTTTGCGCGTCAACTTTAATTCTAAAACGTGAACCTCCTGCGGGGTAAAGTCCCTGAGAATATCCATCTGTTCGAGTTGAATGGCGCCGGAAGCGCCGGCCGGTTCAAGTGATTGGGTGAGCACGTTATCCTCAGCCCATTCTAGGGCGGCATCGGTGTCCGGAAAAAAGCAATTTTCTCCCAGAACTTTATAAACGCCCATCGCTTTGAGCGAATTGGACAATGAAGGGTTGTCCTTCAGGTAACTGATCAGTAGATATTTTCCGGATGCATCAAATTTTTTGCTGATCTGCCCCAAAATTTTGGCGCCGGTGCTGTCTATCTCATTGACGCGCTTCATGTCAAGAATGCAATAGATGCAACTACTCATCGCGCCCTCGATTTCTCTGGCAAGCTTATCGGCCGATCCGAAAAACAGCGGTCCGAACAGTTCATAAACGATGATGCCTTTGCCCCTGTCCTGCAGCAGAAAATCGTTTTTAATGCTGCGCACCTTTTTCGAACGTACTTGATCGCCCGCATATTTTCTTTTGACAATGGATTTGCCCATTCGGGCAACGAATAACCCCGATGCGATGGCGATACCGATCAAAACGGCGGCAATCAGATTCACGCACACCGTGATAAGTGCCACCATCGCGGTCACGGCCAGATTGGCGATGATCCTTTTGCGCTGTTCGCGAGCTTGCAGCAGGTTTGCAAACAGGTCCAGAGTCCATTTGTCAAACAATCCAAAACCAACCGACACGATGATGGCGGCAATCACAGTCAAAGGAATCTTTCCGATCACCGGTCCCAGCGAGATCACGATCAACAGAATCAAAATTACGCAAAGCAGACTCGACCGGCGGGTCCTTCCGCCGGCCCTGTAATTGGCTATGTTGTGCAGTTCTGATCCCGCGGAGGGCAGGGCCGCAAAGACGGCATTAGTCATATTGCCGATGCCCTGGCCGATAAGTTCGCGGTTACTCTGGTGGCGGGTTCCGGCAAGATTATCTGCAGCCAAAGCGCTCAGCAAAGATTCAAGGGACCCGATGGCGGCCAGAACAAATCCGGTAACCAGGATGCGGGGAAAAAGCTCGGCGAGATCGATATTGCCCAGTAAGCGAAAAGCGCCGGGTAAAATACCGGGTTTTGGCCATTGAAAGGAAAAATTTCCGATAACCGGCCCCAGGGCCGAAATGCCGGCCATATTTTTCAGCGCATAGAATAAAGCGGTTCCGGCCACAAGCCCGATCAGCGCGGCCGGCACCGCTTTAATCAGGCGCCCGGCAAGAAAAATGACGATGATGGTTGCCAGTCCCACGACAAGCGTGAAGGGTTGCACAACGGCGGGGTTGTAAAAAAGCTCAAACGGGGAAACATGGCTGCCGGCGCCGGTCAGCGGCGCTATCTGTTCGTAAATAAGAATAAGCGCAATGCCGTTCATGAACCCCGAAACGACCGGATAGGGAACATATTTGATCAGATTGCCCAACCGCAGCGTTCCGAACAGAAACTGGATGGCGCCTGCGATCAAAACGCATAAGGATGCCAGAGCGACAATCAGAATATGGCCGGAAGCTCCGTCTGGAAGCTGCAGATTCAAAGTCAGAGGGGCGACAAAAGCGGCCAGTATAAGGGACAGCGGTGCCTTGGGGGCTGTAATCTGTATTTCCGTTCCGCCAAGCAGGTAGGCGCAAATGCCGCCCAGAAGACAGCCGTAAATTCCCAACAGGGCTGCAAAAGGCAGAAATTCCGTTCCCAGCGGACCATAAACGATCATGCCGTATCCGATGGAAAGCGGTATGCAAATGATGGCCGCCGATAGCGCGCCGGAGAAATCCCCTCCGATATTTGACAGCAGGTCTTTTTTCACATCTTTTCGTTGGCGTATATTTCCGTTTTCACCGGGACGTGAAAACGGGTTCGGGAAACCTGGATGGAAAAGATTGCAAAAAGCCGCAGATCACAAAAAGATAAAATAGCGGAAAAACCGGCACGATGCAAGCGCAACCGTTTGATGACTCTGATTCGGATAAAAGAGCGCAAACGCTGCCTTTTGTTTTTCATGCGATGCCGTTTGGGTTTGCCGCAGGCGGCTGTTGAGATAAAGACCTTCCAGTGATAAAGTGAAACCACTTCTAATATAGGTACCGGTTTAGATTGAAGCGGAGCTTCTGTACATGAGGGTTCTTTTCATTTCGGCCAACAGCGAAGATATCAATATGCCCACATTGACCATGGGGCTGGGTCGCGGCCGGATTTAACCAGGTGTATTTTGTCGAATCCATCGACCTGGATGCCCTGAAAATCACGCGGGGGATACGGATCTACCCTCACACCCGGCTGGCAAATGCCGCTGTCGAAGAAGGTTTGATCGACGCCGATGATGATCTGCTGTGGAGTTTTTCTATCCTCGTTTTTTGAAAGGCCCGCCCGGGAGAATGATGCCGGATAGGAGAATTGCTTCACTGATAAATGAATTTTAGCATGCTTTAACTTTCAAGCTTCTTTATAATTTAACCGCCCTGACCACCACAAACGCTCCGTGGCCCACACCATTGCCAAGCGGTTCGATCTCCTGCATCTCATTTAGCGTTTTGGCCAGGGTCTGTCCCCACACCAGGTTAACAAACCCCCCATCAGCGAGCAGCCTTTTCACTTCCAGAGCCGAATAAAACTGCGCTTCACGATAAAAGACGCTTTCGTCCCGATGGGCCTGATACTGCTGTCCGAGCGCACTAAGTCGATCGACGAAGCCGATGATCAGGGGGGCTCCGGATTTCAGCACCCGGCTGGCCTCATTCAGCATTTCCTTAGGATCATCCACAAAGCAGATCGTGGTAACGATCAGGCCATAGTCGAAAACCGCATCCTTGAAAGGCAAGGCCTCGGCAATTCCCTGGATGCTTGAGACACCCCTTTCAGCGGCCTTGGCAAGCATCGCTCTGGAGGGATCGAGGCCGACGCTTATGCCGAGAGGGGCAGCAAAGCGGCCGGTTCCGACACCGATCTCAAGCCCCAGGCCCACCCAGGGCAGCAGGGCGCGGACGGCCAGCAACTCGGAATGATAAGCGGCCCGATGGCGTCTGAACCATGCTTCATAACGACGATGGTAAGTGTTAAAGGGGGATTTTTCCGGTTTTGGTGTCATCACCCGACAATCAATGAACCGCCTTACAGAATTTCGGGAACGTCCTTTTCTTCAGCGTTCCCCTGCGCTTCCCGACAATCGCAATACGTATCAGATCAAAAACTCACCAACGCTTCATTGGGTTTGATATTGGGTAAAACTTTCAATTTACGGTGATCACCGGGCATGGGGCATTGAGCACGATCTGCCGGGCAGTGGAACCTAACGCAGGTTTTCCGATCCCGGATCTTTTGGGAGCACCGATAATAATTTCAGCAATGTTATGAGTCTCTGCAAATTCTGCGACCTGGTCTCCCCGGTTCTGTGTGCCTGATAACAGACGAGTTTCGTAAGGGATCCGGCCATCAATTAGCATCTCATGTACCTCGCATTGTAGCACCTGCTCCGCTTTTTTAGCTTCATGATTCATTGTTGAATCAAAGCGGACGATCGCGTAAACCACCACAATCTTCGCACCCATCACTTTCGCACGCTTTTGGGCCAGTTTAAGTGCTTTCTTCGACTCACGCGATCCATCATAGCCAACTAAAATATTCATTGCTTCGTCCGGTCATCTTTCATAATGGCTCGGGTAAAGCGCTGATCTATCGCCGCTATGGTGCCCGTGATCAGACAGGCATTCTCACCTAAACATGCTTCCGGCGATCTAAATCGATAGATTTAAATACGGGGGGAAATTCAGCGGGTATACCGGATTTTTTCACATTTGGCCTGAGGAGAGAACGTCTCAGCAGCCTTTCATACAGATCGATATATTGCATTTTGGCCGAATGATAATCTGTGACCGCAATATAATCGACTGCCAATTTCTCAGACAGTAATTTCCCCAGAGGCGCCGCGGGAAACCGGATGAGGCTTTCGACGATTTTTGCCAATGCGACGGTACTCGCAATACTGGCATGATGAGCGGCAAAGATTCCGCTTAAAAGAAAATCAACAGAATTGGTTTCCCGGGTCTCTTCGTAATTGACCGGGAAGCGATCAAAAAATAAGTTCTGCCAGAACAATGCAGCATCAATTCCGATATCTTCGACAGCGGACAGGGCGGATCTGGCGGTCTCGCACCCTTGCAATGTAAAAATACAAGGAATCCCTGATCTTCTTGCCACAGCCGGAATTAAACCGCACATCCAATCATGGCAGTGAATCAAATCCGGCTGCACCAGCGGTAGAATTTGGTAAATGATTTCGCGTTGAAAGGCTAGAGAAATTTTTATATTTTCCCGGATCGGATTTGATTCAGGAACCCTGGTATAAAAAAACACTCTGTCCTCTGTCAGATGAACGCGGCTCTGTGGCAGCCGGCACCCTTTCATATGGGAGTTGTTTTGTAAAATAACCGAAAAGATGCGGCGATAATCCGGCTGCGCTATATGAACATCGGCACCGCGTTCATACAGATCGCCGACCAACCTGGATAAAAAGCCGGCAAATCCGCGTGATTTGCATTTCAGATAATCGCAATTTTTCCCGGAGCAGGCAGGCACAAAGCTGACTTCCGGTGTTACGAAAAGAATTCGAGGTCGATTAAAAGAAATTGGGTCCACGGTTTTAGAAAAATTGCGAATTTGTCTTTGCTAAGTTTTTAAATCCGTTAGACTAGAACCCATTCTTTTTTCATTAGCCGCTTTCATTTTTGACCCTGATTGTTTCCGCAAAACTGCGGTTCTGCCTAAAGGCGCTAGTCTGGAAATTAGTAGACCTGTGCTTATCTACTTGTTGAGGCAATTGGATCCGAATTTTCTCCGATAAAATCAATGCGGGCGCGATGATTTCTTAATTTTAAAAAACGTTGATTAAACACCTTCAGTCCGAATTTCCTTCAGCACATTGTAAAGCTCAAATGCCGAACTGCCGTCGAAATCTCCAACCAAATTTAATTGCAGATTGCAGCCGTTTCGATGTATCGCTATTTTAAAGTTATTCGCCATTTCAGGTCACTCTAAAATCCAGCGGTATTTATTTTAACCTTATTTTTCTGAATGAGGATCGGATGTCTGCTTTTTCTCTACCGGATATTCTCGCGATTCTTTCAGACAATACATACGCCAGGCACAATCAACACGGGGACAATTTTGAATTGCGCTTCGGAAGCAATCCGGATTCCCTTCAAGGCGCTGTATGCTTCGAATCAGGTGGATTAAATCAACTGGATTATCTTTCAACGCAAAACCTTTTTCACTGTTATGACGTCCCCGGATTTAACATATGGCACCCATTCGTTTACTGTAAATTACTGCCGAAAATAACCGGTTGTCCATAGGGATAAGACTTCATTTTCCATGGGAAAATCGATCACACTGGGAAATTTTCCTGTATATGTCTTGATCAATCTAACTATGGGAAAAGGATAATTTTTTAAGCAAACAACTCACGGCCGGGAATTAATCCCATGTAAGGCGGGAAACAAAAAATAGAAATTACGAAAGCGTGGCTTTATTTTTTCCAGAGATCAACGTCGATGAGGCCGAGTTTGACGGCATAACGGACCAAATCAATGGTGCTGTGAAGTTTCAATTTGCGCATAATGCTGGAGCGGTGGTTTTCAACGGTTTTGGGGCTGATGAAAAGTCTTTCACCGATTTCATTGGTGGAAAACCCTTCAGCGACCATGACCATTACCTCTTGCTCCCGGCGGGTCAATGTGTCGTAGGAAGTATCTGCACACTTCATCTCGTTCGCCTGGATGCCCGCGAGCTTTTTAACCACCTTCTGAGAAACGGAAGTGTCCATGAAATAGTCGCCCTTGAGGATGGAACGAATCCCCTGCAGAAGCCTGTCGGCGGCGCATTCCTTGATTACATAACCTTTGGCTCCGGCGCGAAACGCCCCCACGATGTAGTCTATTTTGGAGTGCATGCTGACAACCATGACACGGGTATTTGACGAACATCTCAATATATCACGTGTTAATTCTATGCCGCTTTGATCCGGAAGGGACATATCCAGCAGCGCAACATCGGGTTTGAGCTTTGCCGCCAATCGGCGGGCTTCGCGTCCATTTCCCGCCTCCCCCACCACTTCATAGTTAGGACTGCGTTCGATAATTGCCCTGAGTCCCTCCCTGAAAAGACGATGGTCATCAATGATCAATATGGTTTTCATTCGGCCCGCACTCTTTTTCCTGAAACGGGAATTTAATAATGATCCGGGTGCCCTTCATCGGTTGTGATTGTATGGTCATTTCACCTTCGAGGAGGCTGACCCTTTCGGCCATGCTGCGAAGGCCCATGCGTTTCTCACTATCTGCTGTGCGCGCCCTTTCTTCTATATCAAACCCTTTACCGTCATCTTCAATGCGCAGAATGAGATTCGGATAGGCCCCGACCAGCCTGACGGTCGCCCGGCTTGCGGCGGCGTGCTTACGGATGTTATTGAGTCCTTCTTGTATCAGGCGGTAGAGATTCATTTCAGTGTCGAAATCCAATTTCATAGCGCTCAGACCTGTCGCCCGGAAGTCAACCGTCAGGCCGCTTTTTTCAGCAAATTCCTCACAATACATGGAAAGTGCCGGGATAAGCCCCATGTCATCCAGGCCCGAAAGACGCAAGTCATATGAAAGATCTCGGACGGTCCTGATGGAATTTTGAATTATTGCAGAAAACTTCAAAATTTTTTCTTGAACTTCAGGTGAAACGGTCGGTTCATTATGATAAAGCGTATCGAGTCCGATTTTCAGGGTGGAAAGATCCTGCGCCACACGATCATGCAGTTCCCGGGAAATCATCTGGCGTTCATCTTCCTGGGCTTTAAGGAGTTGCTGCGACAGGTTGCGAATTCGTGCTTCAGCCTGCTTCCGCTCTGTGATGTTGCGAAGGTGTTCGACCACCATGACAACTTTTTTTCGATCATCAAAGATCGGGACCACCTGTATCTCTCTTGCCTGGCCATCAAAGGAATTGCTCTGCTCAAACACCTTAATTTCGCCCGTGGCAAATACCTCCCGTGTACGGCAGTCTTCACAAGGTGTTTTGCGCTCCATAAAAGCAGCGTAACAATGAGGACGTTCCCGGCGCTCTTTTTCTGAGAGATGCTCATGATCTTTCCAATTAGACATCACGACGTGAAAATCCCTGTCGATGACGATCACCAGATCCTGCATAGCATCAAAGGTCCTGGAAAGCAGCGTTTCGCTGGCTTGCAGCTTCTTTCGCGCCTTTTTGCGCATCTCTATTTCCTGTCTTAATTGCTCGTTCGCTTCAGCCAGTTCGGATGTACGTTCCTCTACCTTTATTTCCAATTCTTCGCTGGCTTTGCGAACGGCGGCTTCGGCACATTTGCTTTCGGTAATATCCATCACAATCTCAACCGTACCCGTAACATGGCCGTTGCCGTCCCGAACTGAATGGGCCTGTATATACCACCACCTCCCGTCCGGAGTCATTTTTTCGACTATATGCGGGTGCCCGGTTTCGCGTGCTGCGATTACAGGGCAGTCTTCGCATGGACTTTGGCTGTTCGCCCATATCTCATGACAATTGCGGCCTAAAAGGTCTTCTCGTTTCATGTGCGCTGATTCGCACGCTGCTCTATTTGCCCACAGGATTCGCATCTCCCTGCTATGATAGATCACATGCTCCATTAAGCTGTCGAGAATGGCTGTCTTCTCCTGTTCGCTTTTTCTCAGATCATCCACGGCCGGCTTTCTAAATTTCTGGAAAGCGGCAGATTTACCCGAGTCGGAATCGTTTTTGCCCGACATTCTCTGCTCCTTTTCCGGCACATTCTTAACAGCAAAAAGAATTCGGTCTTCCTTTTAAATTAAATTCATTCAGAAAGGCCGATAACTGTCAGCTGAAAGCGGGTTAGATTGCAGCTAAAAAGTACAGCTATATCGCGCATTTTTCCAATTTGCGAATTGATTTGTAACCCGGCAAACCACTTGACCGTATCCGACGTTGGCATCCGAACCCGGTTAGTTGCATTAATTAAAGCGAGCTTTCCGGATGAGCAGCAACGGCCTATGCGCACGCTCTAATAGACGCGCAGCAACACTTCGGTTCATGGCCCAATAGGAACCGTCCAAGCCGTGACTGGCTAGCGCAATGAGATCGACATCCTCTTTGTCGGCAACCGTCAAAAGGCTTCCCACCACAGGACCATAAGCAATATAATACTTGACATCGATTCCTTTCTCTTGAAATCTTTTCTCTGTGTAACTCAAATAGGATTCAATTTGCCTTCTTCGCTGTTTTTGTTGCTGATGTGTAGATTCGTCGATGACTTCATCACGCCCTAACATAAGAGGCTCTTCTTCAACTTGCAGTAGAAGCACTTTTGCGCCGAATTCGCTTGCCAGATCCTTAACCGGATCCAGAATTTCCTCTGCCAGTTGCGATCCATCCAAAGGGACCAGTATTTTTTTATACACGGCACCTCCTTTAACGCCCTATTTCAAATTCCCGGGCGATGGAGTCTATTTCCCTTCTTTCTTTGTCAAAAGCATAAAAGCTGCAAAAAAAGAAAATCCGATTAATCCTTGTCAAACGCTGACCATCTATGTTCGGCCGTCATGGATTAATTTTTTCTATAGAGTTTTTTCCACGGATCCCTCAGGTTTTCATGATAATTGGACAGGGCCAGATATAAAGCACCCGCTGCCAATTCTGCACAATGGTAATTTTCCGGCCACAGAGTTTCCAGATAATCGATTATATTTTCCGGTGTAATGCCCCAGGCATTTTCAATTGATTTGCCCTCCACCAATCGGGCAACCGTGTTACAGCAGGCATTGGTATTGATGCAGCCGTCGGTATTAAAAGAAACCGATTGAATCCGTTTGTTGCGAATGTACAGAAACATTTCGACTGTATCGCCGCAAACACCGGTTCTTTTGCCGTACCCGTCAGGATGGTCGAACCTTTCACACTTATCATGACGAAATGCCATTTCCAGATATTTGGTGGAATGGTCTTTCCAAAAATTAAATTCCTTTTTTTCCATCATTGCTCCTGCGAACAGCACGTTCAATCAACATCGAAAAACCCTCATTGAGACTCAAGTATCTTTTTAGAATGATAAATTGAGTGCGACGGATCCGCCTTTTTTTATTCAAATTTTATGATCCTCCCGACACCCACATCGATATACCGATTGCCATATTTAATTTTAAACAACTGTCTGGCCGACTCCCCTGAACAATGGCAGGGACCGACATATCTCACCCCCGATTTTTGAATATTAGAAACTATTTTTTCTATCTCGGGCTGGCTCGCACCGGACAAATGAAATCCACCCATCGCCAGCAGCACGTCGGCTCCGATTAAATTTCTGGCTGTTTTCACAATCTTTTCAATTCCCGGATGCGCACATCCGGTTATCAAAATGATGCCTTTGTCGGTGTGGATCATCAATGATTGCTCCTTTATCCACATTCCAAGTTCACCTGTAGAGTAAACGCTTTTGCAGATCAGCGCGGGTTCCTGAACCGCAGCGGTCTGCACCCCGAACTCTGCCAGATCGGCTTTGAACCGGGCCGGAAAGGAGGCCGGAAAAAATACGGTCACGTTTTTATTTTCGTGCAAAAACCCCTCTAATCCGCCGACATGATCTCCATGAATGTGCGACAGAACAACGAGATCTATTTCTCGGGGATGGATGCCCAGTTTATTCATATTTGCCAGCAAAACCGTGCTGTTTCCACCGGTATCGAAAAGAATCGTTTTTTCGGCGCCTTGAATCAGACAGGCAAACCCCCAGGCAGCGGATAATCCTTCTTTATATGGATTATTATCGTAAACAACTGTCATATGAATATTCTTCAAGGGTATCGTTGACATATCCCCGGAGCCGTTATGCATAACATGCACCTGTTCTGTTATTCCCGATCCTGAGGAAAGATTTTGGGTTAAAATCGACACACCGGCCATCAACAATATAATAACTGATAGGCTTGATAATTTTTTCACTTTAGTTTCCGGGGTTCAGCATCGATTTTTTCGCTGCTCTCTGGAATGGGTCTCGCTCTCCTTCACAGCCACTAAAGGCAGTTCTATTCGGTCCGCTAATCATCGCCCGACAATCAATTAACCGCCTCACAGAATTTCGGGAACGTCCTTTCCTTCAGCGTTCATCTGCGCTTCCAGGCAATCGCAATATTTTTCAAATATAAAATACATGCATT
>JARRJQ010000176.1:0-3377 GCA_037388985.1 Desulfobacterales bacterium
GCCAAAAAAGCGGATATTAAAAAATGGGAAGAACTGGCGGTCAAAGAAATAAGGGGCAAGCCTCCGGAATCATTGAATTGGAAAACGCCTGAAGGCATCATCGTCAAACCGCTGTATACCGCTGCAGACCTTGAGGCTCTGCAGCATGTCAACTCGCTTCCAGGCCTGGAACCCTATCTGCGGGGTCCCTGGGCGACCATGTATGCTGGAAAGCCCTGGACCATTCGGCAATACGCCGGTTTTTCCACTGCCAGAGAGTCCAATGATTTTTATCGCAGGTGTCTGGCGGCAGGCCAGAAAGGCTTATCGGTGGCTTTTGATCTGGCCACCCATCGAGGATACGACTCCGATCATCCGCGGGTGTCCGGTGATATTGGCAAGGCCGGCGTGGCAGTGGATTCCGTTGAGGATATGAAAATCCTTTTTGATCAGATTCCTCTGGATCAGATGACGGTTTCCATGACCATGAATGGCGCTGTTTTGCCGATTTTGGCCGGATATATCGTTGCCGCAGAAGAACAGGGGGTCAGCGAGGATAAGCTTGCCGGAACAATCCAGAATGATATTTTAAAGGAATACCTCACCCGCAATACTTACATTTATCCACCGGAACCGTCCATGCGGATCGTCTCCGACATTATCGGTTATTGTTCGACGCATATGCCCAAGTACAATACGATCAGTATCAGCGGCTATCACATGATGGAGGCCGGAGCCGACTCGGTGCTGCAGGCCGCCTTTACACTGGCGGATGGGTTGGAGTACGTGCGGGCAGCCCTCAAGGCGGGGTTGGATATCGATGCTTTTGCGCCGAGGCTTTCTTTTTTCTTTGGGATCGGCATGAATTTTTTCATGGAAATGGCCATGCTTCGCGCAGCGCGATTTCTATGGCACAAACTCATCAGCCAGTTTCATCCCACGGATCCGCACTCAAGCATGCTGCGCACGCATTGTCAGACTTCGGGATGGAGCCTGACCGCCCAGGATCCTTATAACAATATTATCCGAACCACACTGGAATGTTTATCGGCAGTATTGGGCGGTACCCAATCGCTGCACACCAATTCTTTTGATGAAGCTATCGGCCTGCCCACTGATTTTTCAGCCCGGATTGCCCGCAATACCCAGCTCATCGTTCAGGAAGAATCACAGATTTGCCATGTGGTTGATCCGCTGGCAGGCTCTTATTATGTGGAGTCTTTAACTGACGGCATTATTCGCCAGGCGGGTAAAATTATCGAGGAGGTCGAGGAAATGGGGGGGATGGCTAAAGCCATCGAAACCGGCATGCCAAAGATGAGAATTGAGGAAGCTGCCGCCCGCCGCCAGGCGCGAATCGACCAGGGCAAAGACGTGATTGTCGGCGTCAATAAATACCAGATTGAAGAAGATGTTAATTTAGAAATCTTGGAGGTCCCGGCCAGCGTTCGGGATGAGCAGATCACAAGACTCAAAGCGCTGAAAGCCAAACGGGATGCCAAGGCGGTTAGGCAGGCGCTGGCCGCTGTGACCCAAGCGGCTGAATCCGGTGGCAATTTGCTGGAAGCATGTATTCCGGCGATACGCGCACGTGCGACGGTGGGTGAAATCTGCGATGCGCTGGAAAAAGTATTTGGACGTTTTGTGGCGACCACGCAGTGCATCTCCGGCGTATATGCCGCCGAATACGAAGACAGTGAGATCATTGCGTCGATCCGCAAGCGGACCGAGGATTTTAAAGAAAAAGAGGGCCGGCGTCCCAGAATTCTGGTGACCAAGATGGGTCAGGATGGCCATGATCGCGGAATAAAAGTGATTGCCACCGCATTTGCTGATTTTGGATTCGATGTGGATATCAGTCCCATGTTTCAGACACCCGCAGAGGCCGCACGAATGGCAGTGGAAAATGATGTTCATCTGGTGGGTGTCTCCAGTCTGGCAGCGGGTCATAAAATCCTGGTCCCCGAGCTCATCGACGCACTCAAAAAAGAAGGGGGTGAGGATATTTTAGTGGTGGTTGGCGGGATCATCCCTCCGTCTGATTATGAGTTTCTTTATCAAGCCGGTGTTGTCGGCATTTTCGGTCCCGGAACACCGGTAATCGAATCGGCCAATAAGGTGCTCAATGCACTGGAAAAGAAGCAATAGCCGAAATAGTGAAGTTGGTTATGTTAATAGATTTTATGATGGGTTTGACAACCCTCAAATAAATCCTAAACACGAAACTCGAAACACGAAACAAATTCGAAATCTGAATGTTTCAATTTTCAAAACGGCAGAGGCACGGACATATATCAGAAAGTATCTTTTTTCTTTGTTGTTTTGGACATTTAATTTTTGATAATTAGAAAATTGTTTCGTATTTCGAATTTTATTTCTGCACAATCGCAATAAGCTGGGGACAAATAAAGCAGGCTGTTAGATGGGAATATGAATCCAGAAGATCTCAATATATATATCGAGGGTGTGCGATCCCAAAACCGGCGGATTCTGTCCAAGACGATCACGTTGATTGAAAGTTCGCGGCCCGACCATCAGCAGTTGGCCCGCGAGATCGTTGATCAGTTACTGCCGCATGCCGGAAAAGCGGTTCGCCTTGGAATTACCGGCGTGCCCGGAGCCGGCAAAAGTACTTTCATCGAAAGCTTCGGCATGTTACTTGTCGGCAGCGGACATCGGGTGGCGGTCCTGGCGGTGGACCCCAGCAGTTCTAGAAGCGGCGGCAGTGTGATGGCCGATAAAACCCGAATGGAAAAGCTTGCGGTTGAACCCAATGCCTTTATTCGACCTTCACCGTCCGGAGGCACTCTGGGCGGTGTGGCCCGCAAAACTAGAGAAACGATGCTGGTTTGCGAAGCAGCCGGTTTTGATGTGATCATTGTAGAGACGGTAGGCGTCGGACAATCAGAAACAACCGTGGCGTCTATGGTGGATTTTTTTCTGGTCCTGATGCTCGCCGGCGCCGGAGACGAACTGCAAGGTATTAAAAGAGGCGTATTGGAACTGGCCGACGCGATTGCCATTAATAAGGCCGATGGCGATAACCTTGAAAAAGCAAAAAAGGCAGCCAGAATATATGCATCCGTTTTGCATATGTTGCAGCCCGCATCGCCAAACTGGGCGCCGCCGGTGTTGACCTGCAGTGCGTTGGAAATGACCGGGATTGCTGAAATCTGGCAAATGGTGCTAAAATATCATAAAAAATTTACGGCTAGCGGTGAACTGGAACAAAAACGTCAAAGGCAGGCCTTGGATTGGCTGTGGTCTCTGGTCGAAGATGGATTGAAGGCGCGATTCTATACCCATCCGGAGATCAAAAAAAGACTCAATCAAATTGCTAGGGCCGTCGAAAATGGTGATACCACTCCAACCCTTGCCGCCGATAAACTGCTTTTTTT
>JARRJQ010000176.1:3418-15132 GCA_037388985.1 Desulfobacterales bacterium
TCATCCGGTCTAGAAGATTGCATCTTTGATTTTTAAAGGTTGAACGAAATCAAATTGTGTTTAAATTATGCTGAAATCGCCTGCTTTTTGGCCACTTTGAAATGCCCGGCAACATATCGCATCTGGCTGCCAAAAGGGGGGCAACAAGCATTTTTGCAGGTATTTTGAAATGAAAGGGTACAAATAATGGGCGTGGTCAAGGATAAGATCAAAGCGCTTCATGAGCGCAAAGCCAAAGTTCTTCAAATGGGCGGCGAAACGGCTGTCGCCAAGCAGCATGAGAAGAGTAAGCTTACCGCCCGCGAACGGCTGAATTTATTATTCGATGAAGGCACCTTTTGTGAGATCGATATGTTCGTCAGCCATCGCTGTGTGAATTATGGCATGCAAAAGGTCGACATACCGTCAGACGGGGTCATCACCGGACACGGACAAGTCAATGGCCGGCCGGTGTTTGCTTTTTCTCAGGATTTCACGGCTAGAGCCGGCAGCCTGGGAGAAATGCATTCCAAAAAAATCTGTAAAGTCATGGATCTGGCATTAAAAGCAGGGGTGCCCTTTGTCGGTATCAATGATTCCGGTGGGGCCCGAATTCAGGAAGGTGTTGATGCGCTTTCGGGTTATGGGCAGATTTTTTTCCGCAATTCAGCTGCCTCAGGCGTCATTCCCCAGATATCAGCGATTATGGGACCCACAGCCGGCGGTGCTGTTTACTCTCCGGCCATGACAGACTGGGTGTTTATGGTCAAGGGCAGCAGCTATATGTTTATCACCGGACCCGAAGTAATCAAGGCCGTCACCGGCGAGGAGATCAGCTTTGAGGATCTGGGAGGCGCTAAAACGCACAATGAAAAAAGCGGGGTGGCCCACTTTGCCTGTGAAAGTGATCAAGATGCCATCGACCAGATCAAACGGCTTTTGTCCTATTTGCCTTCCAATAACATGGAAGACCCGCCGATTGTCGCTACGGGAGATCCTCCCGGCCGCACGGAATCAGCCCTGAATTCGATTGTTCCGGACAGTCCCAACAAGTCCTATGATATGAAGGACGTCATTCGGGCTATCGTCGACAGCGGCGAGTTTTTTGAGCCCCACCAACATTATGCAATGAATATGGTGGTGTGCCTGGCGCGCTTAAACGGCCGCAGCATCGGTATTATTGCCAACCAACCCAAAGTGCTCGCCGGCTGCCTGGATATTAATGCTTCAGACAAAGCAACCCGCTTTATTCGATTTTGCGATTCATTTAACATCCCGCTTCTAACCATCGCTGATGTGCCTGGATATCTGCCCGGCAGCCAGCAGGAATGGGGCGGGATCATCCGTCACGGGGCCAAGCTTTTGTGGTGCTATTCGGAAGCCACGGTACCCAAATTGCTGCTCGTCACGCGCAAGGATTATGGGGGATCTTATCTGGCCATGTGTTCCAGAGATCTCGGTGCGGATATGGCCTTTGCTTGGCCCACAGCCGAAATTGCGGTGATGGGTGCAGCCGGCGCTGCCAATATTATTCATCGCCGGGAAATCGACGGAGCCAAAGATCCGGCGAACAAGCGCGAAGAAAAGATCAAAGAGTATGAAGATCTATTTTCCAACCCTTATCAGGCGGCCAGCAGGGGATATATTGACGCGGTCATTGAACCCAGTGAGACCCGGCTGCGGCTGATCGATGCGCTGGAAATCATGTGCGCCAAGCGGGAGCTCCGGCCGCCGAAAAAACATGGTAATATACCCGTGTAAAGTGCCTAAAATGAGCTAAAGTGAGCTAAAATGCCTAAAGTTAAAAACGGAAATTCACCAAAAATCACCGCAGCGGCAGCCGCGGTACTTCAATACATCAAAAGCGAAGAAGAAGCCATTGCTATGCAATTCAGCTCGTATGCTGCCGAGCCGCAAATGCCGGGTGCCTTTCAACCATCCGCACAGCAAATGAAGCCATGGGGACTAAGCGGCAGGCAAACGCAAATGCAGATGCGCAATTTGATGCAACTGAGAACCTTTCACCGACGCTAAAAAGTGCTTTGGATAAGGAGTAACCAGCAAATGAGCGATCACAATCAAGTAAAAATGACGACGATGAATTACGACAAAGACCGGCCCAAGGCCGAGAACCCCGTCAAAGTGGAGGATTTGAGCTTGCGGGATGGTCATCAATCTCTGTTTGCCACCCGGGGCCGCACAGAGGATATGATCCCGGTGGCGGAAATGATGGATGAAGTCGGGTTCTGGGCCATGGAAGTGTGGGGCGGGGCAACTTTTGACACCATGCACCGTTTTCTGAATGAGGACCCCTGGGAGCGAATCCGGACTTTGAAGCGTTACATCAAAAAGACACCGTTTTCCATGCTGCTGAGGGGACAGAACCTGGTCGGGTATCGCAACTATGCCGATGATGTTGCCAAAGCGTTTGTCGAAAGAGCCTGCGAAAACGGGATGGACATTTTTCGAACTTTTGATGCCCTCAACGACTATCGCAACTTTGAAACCGTGGTTCCGGTGATTAAGCAGTACGGCAGACATTTTCAGGGGTGCATGTGTTATTCCATGACCGAGCCGCGAATGGGCGGAGAGGTATACCATATCGACTATTATGTCAACAAAGCCAAAGAGCTCGAAAAGCTCGGCGCGGACAGCATCTGTATCAAAGACATGGCCGGGCTGCTGGCGCCCTATGATGCCTATGATCTGGTCAAAGCACTCAAGGCGGCGGTTAAACCACCGATTCATCTTCACAGTCATTTTACTTCAGGGATGTCGTCGATGACCCAGCTGAAGGCGATTGAAGCCGGCGTCGATATCATTGACACCTGCATGTCACCGTATGCGTTTCGAACCTCTCATTCGGCGATCGAACCGCTGGTGATGACCCTGCTGGGGACCAACCGGGATACCGGCTTTGATATCCGCCTGCTGGCGAAGATCAACGAGGTCCTTGAGAAAGAGATTATGCCCAAATACAGACACCTGCTGGATGATACCAAGGTGTCGATTATCGACATTAACGTGCTGCTGCATCAAACGCCGGGCGGGATGCTTTCCAATCTGGTGAACCAGTTAAGAGAAATGGACGCTCTGGATAAAATTGATCAGGTTTATGCAGAGCTGCCGCGGGTCAGAAAAGAACTGGGGCAAGTTCCGCTGGTGACTCCCACCAGCCAGATTGTCGGCATTCAAACGGTAAACAACGTTCTTTTCGACGACAAAAACGAGCGCTACAAAATGATCACCGGCCAGGTCAAAGATCTGTGCTACGGTTTATACGGAAAAACAGCCGTGCCCATTGATTCGCAAGTCCGCAAAAAAGCCCTGAAAGGATATGAACGCGGCGAAAAGCCGATTGACTGCCGGCCGGCGGAAGTTTTGGAACCCGAACTTGAAAAGGCCAAACAAGAGGTGCAGGGGCTGGCCGCTGATCTTGACGACATACTGATTTATGCCCTTTACCCGGTTACCGGGAAGCGTTTTTTGAAGTGGAAATACGGCAAAGAGCAACCGCCGGATGAGGTAAAACCCAGAACGTTGAAAGATGCGCAGGCTGAGCAGGAGCTGATCAAAAAGGCCAAAGCCGGATTGCTTGTTGAAAAGAAGGAAAAAGCAGCCCCTGAAAAAAGCGACCATACCCGTACATTCAATGTGTTTGTCGATGATGAATTTTTTCAGGTTGCCGTGGACGAAGTCGGCGGTTCGCCGGTGATCAGCTATGTCCAACCCATGACCATGGAGACCCAAAGACCGCCAATGGCCGCACCGGCTGCCGCACCAGCCGCCAGTCAGCCGGCAGCCGCTAAAGAAATCAACCCCGAACCTCAGACTGCCGCTCCAACTCCAGCTGCAGAAGCAGTCACGGGCACACCGCTTACCGCTCCAATGCCCGGCATGATCGTCACTTATGAGAAAAATATCGGAGATTCCGTCAGTCAGGGTGAAACCGTGGTGATCCTGGAGGCCATGAAAATGGAAAATGCCCTGCCTTCTCCGTCCAGTGGAACCATCAAAAGCGTTAACTTCAGCAGCGGCGATTCGGTAGCCAAGGGTGACGTGCTCGCAATAATCGGTTAAATGGGATAGGAATTTGGAATAAGTAGGTTTCAGGTGTCAGGTGTCAGAACAGTCAACAGATAACAGAAAATAGAGCACAGAAGATGGATGAAGTTTTTTATCCGCCGATTTTTACCGTCGGTCTCCTGTTCTCTGAGCGCTGACACCTGAACACTGACACCTGAAACCTTTATTTTATCCTTGCGCCATTTGCCGCAATCACAAAGATTGCCATTATGAAAATCCACGAATATCAAGCCAAAGAATTGTTTAAAAATTATGGAATCCCCGTACCGCAGGGCAGGGTGGCTTTCCAGGCGCATGAAGCGGTTGCGATTGCTAAAGAATTGGGCAACTTTCCGGTTGTTGTCAAAGCCCAGATACACGCCGGGGGGCGTGGCAAAGGCGGAGGCGTTAAGCTCGCTCAGTCGGCTGCGGAGGTTGAAAGACTTGCTAAAAAAATTATCGGTATGACCCTGGTGACCCCTCAGACGGGTCCGCAAGGCAGATTGGTGAAGAAAATTTTGGTCGAAGAGGGTTTGCGCATTGATCAAGAGCTGTATCTGAGCATTATTGCTGATCGCGCATCTGCCCAAGTTATGCTGGTGGCCAGTGAAGACGGCGGAATGGATATCGAAACGGTGGCGGCCCATCATCCGGAACGAATAATCAAGGTTCCCATCAATCCGCTGCTGGGCGTGCAGAGCTATCATTGCCGTGCGGTAGCCTTTGGCCTGAATTTGAGCCCGGCGATCATCAAACCGTTTGTGGCGATGTTAAAAAATCTTTACCGACTTTTTGTTGAGTATGATTGTTCGCTGCTTGAAATCAATCCGTTGGTCATTACTACCGAAGAAGCGCTGGTTGCGCTGGATGCCAAAGTGAATTTCGACGACAACGCTCTGTTCCGTCACCCGGACATTCATACATACCGCGACATTGACGAGGAAGATCCGCTTGAGGTTGAAGCCGCTAAATTCCATCTTAACTACATCAACCTGGACGGTAACGTGGGAAACATGGTCAATGGCGCTGGGCTGGCAATGGCCACCATGGATATCATCAAGCAGGTCGGAGCGGAGCCGGCAAACTTTTTAGACGTTGGCGGTGGCGCCAGCACTGAAATGGTTGAAAACGGCTTTCGCATAATCTTGAGCGATAAAAATGTCAAAGGCATCCTGATCAATATATTTGGCGGAATTTTACGATGTGATGTTTTAGCCAACGGCGTTGTAAAGGCGGCCAAAAAGACAAAGATTAAGGTGCCGGTGGTTGTTCGAATGGAAGGAACCAATGTCGAAGAAGGACGCAAAATTCTGGGCGAGTCAGGTCTGAACCTGATTACCGCTATTGATTTGAGAGATGCCGCACGTAAAATCGCTGCAGTGGTTCAATAAAACAGATAGCCGTCCGAGAAGCGATAAAAGAAATAGATTCAGAGGGAAAATCGTGAGTATTTTCGCAGATAAAAACTCGCGGGTGCTGGTTCAGGGAATTACCGGCAGAGAGGGGCAATTTCATACACGCCATTGTATTGATTATGGCACCAAAGTTGTGGCCGGTGTTACGCCCGGCAAAGGCGGCCAGAAAATGGACAAGGTCCCCGTTTTTAATACCGTTAAAGATGCGGTTGATCACACCGGCGCCAACAGCAGTTTGATCTTTGTTCCACCGGCGTTCGCGGCTGAAGCGATTATGGAGGCCGCCGATGCGGGGCTGGATCTCGTGGTTGTGATTACCGAGGGAATACCGGTATTGGATATGATGAAGGTTAAAAACTATCTGCAGCCTAAAGCCACGCGCATGATCGGACCCAACTGCCCGGGGATTATCACGCCCGGAGAGGTGAAAATCGGAATTATGCCGGAATCCATTCACAAGGCCGGTGGACCCATCGGCGTGATATCCAGATCCGGGACGCTGACCTATGAGGTGGTCAATCAGTTGAGCCTTCAGGGCATCGGGCAGACCACCTGCATCGGCATCGGCGGAGATCCGATCTGCGGCACCAGTTTTATTGATTGTCTGAAAGGTTTCCAAGAAGATCCCGCAACGGAGGGAGTGGTGATGGTTGGTGAAATCGGTGGAAATGCCGAGGAAGAGGCCTCGCAATTTATTGCGCAGAATCTGACCATTCCCGTTGTTGGTTTCATTTCCGGTTTAACGGCGCCTCCCGGCAGGCGCATGGGACATGCCGGTGCCATCATATCCGGCAGCGGCGGAACCGCCCAGGCAAAAATCGAAGCGCTAAAGGCCAATGGGGTTCATGTGTGTGAGGATCTGGGGACGCTTGGTGAATTTTGTTCAAAAATCTTTACATAACCATTTTGATTGACCAAAATCGATTCGGTTGGTTTATTAAAATTCGAAATCCGAATATCGCCTGATTTAATAAAATTGGCCGAAACAAATTCTAAATTCGAATGAAAGAAACAACTGCCTCCATCAAAGTTGTTTAGAATTTTGAATTTTGAGCATTCGAATTTGTTCAGTGCTTCGGCCAATTTTATTAAATCAGGCGAATTTCGGATNNGTATGCACGAAATGGGTATCGCCTTGCAGATTGTTGAAATTGCCACTGCTTCTTTGCCGGCCGATTTAGGCGCCGCCCGAATTGCAAAGGTAAATTTAAAAGTGGGTAAACTGGCCGCGGTCGTTCCCGAAAGTCTGCAATTTTGTTTCAATGTGGCCGTCAAAGACACACCGCTTAAGGACGCTGTCCTGGCCATCGAAGAAGTACCGGTTGTGGCAAGATGCAAAGACTGCCAGGCGCAATGGACGATTAATGAACCCGCTTTTGTCTGTAAAATATGCCAGAGCGGCTCATTGGAAATTCTTTCAGGCCGTGAGCTCGATATTGAATCCATAGAAGTTGTTGAAGAGGAAAAAAATGATTCAGGGTGATTCATTCCAAAATCAACGATTTTATCATCATAAAGATTTTGATAAGCCCCATCATTCCCGTTCAAATAGTGCTTCAGACGGTGTGAGTATTCAAAAAAGCGGCACGCGGGAGATAAAGGTCGTTCGCCGGGTTTTAGACGTCAACGACAAGATGGCCGAACAAAACCGCCGGCTTTTTGCTGAAAAGGGAGTTTTTGTACTCAATGTCATGAGTTCTCCGGGCTCCGGCAAAACAACGACCTTAGAAAAAACCCTTGCGCTAATTGAGTCGGAAATAAAAAGTGCCGTGATTGTCGGAGATATCTGCACCACCCATGATGCTGACCGCTTGGCGAGTACCGGAGTGCCTGTCGTGCAGATTAATACCGATGAGTTCGGGGGTGATTGTCACCTGGTCGCTCATGTCATCGAAAAAGCCGCCAGCACGCTGGAGCTGGATGAAATTGAATTTCTGGTTGTTGAAAATGTGGGGAATCTGGTATGCCCGGCCGAGTTTGATATTGGCGAAGATTCACGCGTGGTGGAATTAAGTGTGACGGAGGGCGAAGACAAACCGGTAAAATATCCGCTGATGTTTAGGGAATGCGAGGTGGCGCTTTTAAATAAGGTTGATTTGCTGCCCTATTTGGATTTCGATAAAGAAAAGGCAATCGCTTACATTCATCAGGTGCATCCGCAGATGCCGGTTTTTGAAATTTCTGCCAAAACCGGGGCAGGTTTTGCGCCCTGGATCGAGTGGCTAAAAGGCAAGATTAGAGCGAAGGTCCATTAGTTCCTTTATATCGAATATCGAACATCGAATTCTGAATGTCGAAGTAAGGTATTTTATTTATCAATAGCCTTTGGGTCGATCAGTCATTTTTATTAGTACGAAACGAAAGAGCGAAGCGATACCACACTTCGATATTGGAAATTCCTTGTTTGACATTCGATATTTATTTTTTCAATTGGGGATTTGGGGCATAAAAAATCATGGAAAATAAGGAATATTCAACAACCCATACCGGTGGCGCTATCCTCCCATTGCCTTTTTCCAGAACGGCGAAAGCTCCCTTAACCGCTCAATAATGGGCGGTAATACTTCCAGAATCTTATCAATCTCTTCTTCCGTATTATAACGGCTGAGGCTGAAGCGAATGGAGCCATGAGCCGCTGTGAAGGGTACTCCCATGGCGCGTAAAACATGAGAAGGTTCCAGCGAACCGGAGGTACAGGCGGAACCGGAAGAGGCGCAAATGCCATGTTCATTCATCATCAGCAAAATCGCCTCGCCTTCCACATATTCAAAGGCAATGCTGCTGGTATTCGGCAAACGGTTTTTTGGATCACCGTTGACCATGGCATGGGGTATCGTGTCTAACAGGTTGCGCTCGAGTTTATCCCGCAGTCGGCTGATGGGTTTATAACCATCTGCCTTAAGATGCTGGGCCGCCAATTCCGCCGCCTTGCCCATGCCAATAATGGAAGCCGTGTTTTCCGTTCCGCCGCGGCGCCCTTTTTCCTGATGACCGCCGATCAAAAACGGTGAGAACCGCGTGCCTTTACGGATATAAAGCGTACCGATTCCTTTCGGCGAGTGAAATTTGTGGCCGGAAAGCGAAAGCATATCCACTGCGGTCTGGCTGACATCGATGGGAATTTTACCCACGACCTGCACTGCGTCGGTATGAAAAACGATGCCCCGACTCTTGACCTGCTGGGCAATCTCTTCAATCGGGAAAATCACCCCGGTTTCGTTGTTGCCCCACATAATGCTGACGATGGCCGTGTCGTCGCTCAGCGAATCATACAGGTAGTCGATATCCAGTCTGCCGAGATTGTCTACCGGCACAAATGTGGTCCGGTATCCTTTTTTGGATAAGCTTTCATAGAGATTTTTAACAGCCGGGTGTTCCACTCTGGAAGTCACAATGTGCTTTTTATCCGGTTGGGATTCAATGGCGGCCCGAATGGCCGTGCTGTCACTTTCCGTCCCGCAGCTGGTAAAAATGATTTCTTCGGGCTGCGCACCGATGAGCGTGGCGACATTTTCTCTGGCTTCGCTAATTTTGGTGGCGACCTCTCCACCAAAAGAATGCATGCTGGACGGGTTCCCGTAATAGATGCTGAAATAGGGTACCATGACGTCCAGCACTTCCGGGGCAACCATCGTCGTGGCATTGTTATCGACGTAAATCACATTCATTACTGAACCTCCTCAACGACGATTTCCGGGGACACCAGTTCGCGTAATCTGGATTCGACATAATGTTTGAGTGTCACCGATGATTTGACACATGATGCACAGGTGCCGCCCAGACGCACCAGGACCCGATTGCCGTCAACGTCGATCAACTCCAGTTTGCCGGCATCTTTTTTCAGGGTCGGGTTAATTTCGCGTTCGATACTTTCTTCGATCAGCTTGATTTTTTGCAGGTTGGTCAGAGCGGGAGCTTTTTTTCTAACCGGCCGCTTGGAACCCATTATGCTGTCGATGATCTCCTGGATGCGGTCATGACAGTTTCCGCAACCGCCGCCGGCTTTCACATAATCGGTGACATCTTCAATGGTGGTTAATTGATTTTCGCGAACGACCCGCTCGATTTCACGGTCCGTGACACCGAAGCATTCACAAACGATTTGCCCCTCAACTTTCTTTGCAGGCTCACCGCGATAACAGCTAATGGCCTTTTCCAGTGCATCACGACCCATTACCGAACAATGCATCTTTTCCTTGGGCAGACCACCCAGGTATTCGGCGATGTCTTCATTGGTAATTTTCTGCGCCTCCTCCAGGGTCAGACCTTTGACCATTTCGGTTAAAGCAGAAGAAGATGCGATGGCGCTGGCGCAGCCAAAGGTTTGAAATTTGGCATCCTTAATTTTACCGTTTTCATCAAGCTTGAAATAAAAAGTCAGGGCATCCCCACAGGCAATCGAGCCGACTTCTCCCACCCCATCTGCATCTTCTATGATGCCCGCGTTCCTCGGATTAAGGAAATAATCTTTAACTTTATCCGTATACTCCCACATATTATCCTCCAGTCAGAATTATCATTAGCCGATTTTTATTTGCCACTCCGGCTGGCTACTCTGTTCAATGATAATCATCTTTTTTTAAAAGAAAAGTCAATTGAATAGCCGTATTTCAAAACAACAATCGCATTCCGCACACGGGAATTCACAAAACAACATGGACATTCATTTTATTATTTCTTATACTGGAACTAAAATTAAATAAGGTTCCTTAAAAGAGTTTAAAGATTTAAACTTTAGATCAGAAACCAATAGGTGGGCAGGAGAGGGCATACTGCCCACAAGGCCCGAGGCTTCACCAGCGGATATTGGAAACCCGGAATTGAGGATATCAAATTACCGTTAATGTCACCGTTTCAGCTGCATTCGCTACAATTGATCAAAAACCTTGAGCCTTTTGCCTTGCGCCTTGAGCCTGCTGTAAAGAGGTGAGCCATGAAATCAACGAAGCTTAGAAGAGCAATCTTTGCGGGCAGTTGGTATCCTTCGAGTGCGGCTGAATGCGAAAAAGAAATTGCCACGTTTCTGGCTGAGGGTAAAAAGATGCCCCATCCGGCCGGTGAGCGGGTAGGCGGTATTGTTCCGCACGCGGGCTGGTTTTTTTCGGGGAGCATCGCCTGCAATGTGATCAGTTGCCTGAAATCCGATAATCCACCGGATGTTTTGGCCGTCTTTGGCATGCATCTTCATCCCGACTCGCCCTGCTTTATGATGGCCGAAGGTGCCTGGGAGACGCCGTTCGGTGAAATTAAGGTTGAAGAGCAGATGGCAGCAGAGCTGACAAAGCAATTTCCTTTTACCCTTGAATCCCCCAACAATTTCCAGCAGGACAATACAATCGAAGTTCAGCTTCCGTTTATCAAATATTTTTTTAATGATGTGAAAATTGTTGCTATCGGCGTGCCGCCCGATAAAAATTCGCTGGAGATCGGCCGGGCCGTTGTAGCCATTGCAAAAAGACTCGATTTGCGGATTAAGGTGATCGGGTCAACGGATCTGACACATTACGGATTCAATTACGGATTGGTAACCAAGGGCTCGGGTCGACAGGCTGTGGATTGGGTGCGCAATGAAAACGATCGCCGCATTATCGATGCCATGCTGGCTATGGATGCTGAAAAGGTGATTCGTGAGGCATTGGCCAGCCAGAATGCCTGTTGTGCCGGGGCTGCTGCCACGGCAATTGAAGCTGCCAAGCACCTGGGAGCTAAAAAGGCCGAAGCAATTGCCTATGCCACTAGCTATGATAAAAATCCGGGCGACAGTTTTGTTGGATATGTGGGGGTTGTTTTTTGATTCACCACAGAGGGCACAGAGATCGCGGAGTTTATTGAAGATTTTAGTACTATTCAATAAAATTCATAACATTAAAATTATCTAGGTGTGCTCTGTGTGCTCAGGGGTAAAACTAATAAAATAATCGGGGCGGCAGCCGCTTGGATCTTGTATTCTTTCCCCTGATTAACCCACAATTTTAATCGCGTTCAAAATCACCCCTATTTTTAAACCAGATCTGCTCTCCTCCTCACGTTGCTGGTGATTCATTCCAAGCGAGTTTTGGAATTCTGTTAAATCACCACATCATTTCCAATCTGAAGTCATGCACCATGGTTTTGGTCTGCATGACCGAAACAGACATGGTGCCGGTGATCTCGAATCGGATCCTATGGATCAGACAATGGCGGGAAATTAAAAGCTGTCGCTCTCTGAGCCTGGCTTGGCTGCCACCCCGAAATCGAAATTTCAAATTTTGGATG
>JARRJQ010000177.1:0-23377 GCA_037388985.1 Desulfobacterales bacterium
GATGGTATCTTTTTTCGGCTTGTTTCTGGTTGGGCGGAAGAAATGCTCCGGTGGGATTGGATACCAGGTTAAGTTCCAAACCGGATCCACTGCAACCGTAACCCGCGGCGTTTAGTTTTTTGAGGACCTTTATACTTTCTTCAAAAATTCCCCCTCCCCTTTGCGCATCCGCTTGCGCGGCATTTAATGCCGGAAGCGACGCCACGATGACCACTTGCCGGGATATCAGCGGATCGATCAATTGATTCAGTTTATCGCTCAGCGCCGACAGATTTGAGCGCAGCATGATTCTCTGCGCATAGGGAGATATTTCTTCGATCAAATCCATCAGGTGCAAATTTAATTCAGGGGCCCCGCCGGTGATGTCAATGGTTTTAAAATGACTTCTGCGGGCATAATCGACCACCGCCCGGATCGTATCGAAATCCATGTTTTCTTTGCGGCCGGGCCCGGCATTTAGATGGCAGTGCCCACAGGTTTGATTGCATAAAAACCCCAGATTAATTTGCAATGTATGCGCGGGCTTGCGAAAGAGCTCAAGGTGATGTTGGTTTAGAGTTAACCGGAAAGGCGTCACCTCAATCGTCTGCCGGCTTGATGATGGTACCGGTTTGGCTGTGATTGCTTGAGAGGGCGAACTCCATGAACCAGGGAAGCACCGCCCCGGATGGCGGTTACGACGTGAATGGCTTCCGTCATTTCCGCCAGGTTGGAGCCTTTTTCCAGGCAGGCCTGAGTATAGGCATCGATGCAGTAGGGGCATTGAACCGCATGGGCGACTGCCAGGGCAATCAGCGCTTTTTCGCGTTCGGTGAGCTCTCCATCGGCGAATACGGCGTTATAATATTCAAAAAATTTACGAGCAAGTTCCGGTGCCTCTTTGCCGATTTCTTCAAACTTGGGCAGATCTTCCGGTTTGTAGTAGGTGTCCATGAAAAACAGCTCCTTTATTTATTATGTATGCATATCCTTTATGCCGCCAATAGCAGGAAATTTTGACAAATCAGGTTTCAGGTGTCAGGTCGCAAACATAGGACTGAGGACTGAGTGCTGAGGACTGAGGTTAAAGGGGCCTAAGGAATGATTTTTTGCTCAGTCCTCAGTCCTCAGCACTCATCGCTTATCTATTGAAACCTGAAACCTATTTTCCGATGCGGTCAGCAATGGCCTGGGCGAACTCGGAACATTTAACTTCGGTTGCGCCGTCAATTTGCCGGGCAAGGTCGTAGGTGACGATTTTTGTTTTTATAATAGACTGCAGTGCACTGCGGATGAGCTCGGCGGCTTCCCGCCAGCCCAAATATTCCAGCATCATGGCCCCGGAGAGGATCAACGAGCTGGGGTTGACTTTGTCCAAACCGGCGTATTTGGGTGCTGTGCCGTGGGTGGCTTCAAAAACCGCGCACTGGTCACCGATATTGGCACCCGGAGCCATTCCCAGACCCCCCACCTGGGCGGCCAATGCATCTGAAAGATAGTCGCCGTTTAAATTCGGAGTGGCAATCACGCCGAATTCCTCCGGGCGCAGCAGCACCTGTTGAAACAGCATATCGGCGATCCGATCTTTAATTACCAGCCGGCCCTGCGGCGGTTTACCGCTAAACCGATCATAAAGTTCTTTTTCGGTAATCGTTTGATCGCCATATTTTTCTTTGGCCACTTCATAGCCCCATTGAGCAAAGGCTCCTTCGGTAAATTTCATGATGTTGCCTTTATGCATCAGTGTAACGCTGGCAAAACCGTTTTCCAGGGCATAGGCAATGGCTCTGGCGACCAGCCGTTTTGTTTTGGTTGCACTGATGGGCTTGACCCCGATACCGGCATCTTCAGGCAATGACGTTCTCATTTTTTCGTTTAAAAAGGATCGTAACGCATTGGCATTTGCACTACCGGACTGATACTCAATGCCGGCATAAAGATCTTCGGTGTTTTCCCGAAAAACGACCATATTGATTTTTTCGGGGTGTTTCATGGGGCTGGGCACCGAATCGATATATTTCACCGGTCGTACGCAGGCATATAGGTCCAGCTTTTGCCTGATGGACACATTTATGCTGCGAATGCCTTTACCCACCGGTGTCGTCATGGGGCCCTTAATCGCCACCGCATGCTTTTGTATTTCTGCCAGCGTGCCATCCGGCAGCCAGCTGCCGGTTTTCTCAAATCCTTTTTCACCGGCAAAAATCTCCAGCCAGGCAATTTTTCTTCGGCCGTCATAGGCTTTTTGTACCGCTTGATCCATCACCAGGCGCGCCGCGCTCCAGATGTCAGGGCCGATACCGTCGCCTTCGATAAAAGGAATTTCCGGAAAATCGGGCACAATCAGACGCCCCGCGCTATCTCTTTGAATGATTTTTTGATCTGCCATCAACAGGTGTCCTTTTTTATTTGCCTTTACCTTAAATACCCTGTCCGCCTCAGACTTAATGCAAAGCGTTTCATTTTATTGGTCGACCTTGTATGCTTCAACCTTATACACATACTTTACCCATTCGGCACCGTAATGATCTTGCGCGACAATGCGCAACGGAAATCCGTGTTTTTGAGGCAGAGCTTCTCCGTTGACCTCATAGGCTAAAAACACTTTCTCGGAGCGGATATCGGCAATCGTGAAGCTTTCTTCTTTTTCATAATTGCCCGGAGGTCCGTAAGCAGTGATATGGGTGGTATCTGCCTTCATTTGGGCCAGGTTGAGCACCGTCATAAGGGAGATTCCCTTCCATCTGCCGTAATTGCTAAAAACCCCTGGGCAAATCAACAGCACCTTGCGCTCAATTGATGGGAGCTCTCGTATCTGAGCGTAGCTCAGCTTGCTGGGAGCCTCGACATTGCCGACAATTTCGAGCCGCCAGGTCTTTAAATCCACATCATAGTGGGTCAGGCCCATGGTCTGAAATTTTTGTAAAGGAAGCAATTCCAGATTGCGCGTATCTAGGTCGGCCGGGTTTTTGTTTATCAATGTGGACAGATCTGTGCCTTTGGGCAGCAAAATTCGCTTGGTCTGAGCATAGGCTTTGTTCAGCGCGGATCCAATGCTGCTGAAAAGCAGGCCCAAACCGGTTAAAAGCTTTATGCTCAATTTGATAAATTGGCGGCGTGTCTTCATTTTCCCCCTCGTTTTAAATGGCGAATCTCAGTTTGAGCCGCTACGATGACATCACCGGCCAAACCCAGGAAAAGACCGTGTTCCGCGATGCCGGCGCGTTCATTTAATTTTGCAGCCAGACGACTTGGATTCGCGATTTCTCCGAAATTAGCATCAAGGATATAATTGTGCTGATCTGTTTGGTAGGGCTGCCCTTGTTCGTCGAGGCGCAAGGTGACCGTAGCTCCCAGTAACTTGAGAAAATTTTCTTCAGTTTTTGCGGCGAATGGAATGACTTCTACCGGCAGGGCCCAGCGGGTGCCCAAGCGGGGTGATAGCTTGCTTTCATCGACGACAATTATATTGCGCCGGGTGGCCTGCGCTACCACCTTTTCCCTCAATAGGGCGCCTCCGCCGCCTTTAATGAGGTTTAGATCCGGGTCGACCTCGTCGGCCCCGTCGATGGTCACATCGATTGCTGAGTGCGCATTCAATTCGCCTAATGGGATATCCAATTCGCGGGCCAGTTTTTCGGTCCGAATCGAAGTCGGGATGCCGACAATTTTCTTTAAATCCCCGGCCTGCAGTCGCTTTGCGATTTGTTTAACTGCATATGCGGCCGTGCTGCCGGTACCCAGACCCACCAGCATTCCGGATTTGATGAATTCCACAGCACGGTGGGCAGCCTCCTGTTTTAGTTTTTCCTGTTCGTTCAATCCCCTCTTGCTCCTTTATCATCTTATTTGTTATCAAATCTGTTAAATAGCCTAAAGTGTAAATTTTGTAAAATAATCCGGGCCTGCCATGTTCTAGCTTTCTTCACCTTTGATTTTTTTGATGATCTTGGGAATAAAAAATGAGAAAATAAACAACCCGATCGAGAAAAACACCTTCAAAGATATCAACTGCGCCCAGTTGCCCGAGATCCAGACCTCTTTGAGGGCTCCGATAAAAAAGGTGAAAATAAAGGTTCCGACAATGATACCCAGGCCGGTGCCGGCAAAATAGTCCCAAAAATGCACCCGGGTCAGCCCCATTCCGAAATTCATGGGGGTAAACGGGAAATATACCAGCCTCAGGTACAACACGGTGGCAAATCCGTTACGTTCGATGGCATCGTCATATTTTTTCAGCCGGTTTCCAATCAGGGAGGCGGCAAATTCTCTGCCCAGGGTGCGCCCGATGAAAAAAGCCGCACTGGCACCGAGCATGGCGCCGATCCACACCCAGGCAAATCCCCGGTAGGCACCGAAGATTGCTGCCCCCAAACCGGTCAGTAATGTGCCCGGCAAAAAAAGGCAGATACCTGCCGCATATACCAGAATAAAGACCACCGGCGCCCAGAAACCGGCCCTGTCCAAAAAGCGGCCCAGCGAATCGACTGTGAAATAATCTTTTACCGGGGTTAAGCGCACCAGAAGGATCGCCCCGATAACGAAAGCCGTCAATATTAGCGCTTTCAGGGCCGCCTTTTTGGGTCTCTTAACCGTTGGCGGTATCATTTCTGCCATTTGATCTTATCCACCGCGGGGGGGCCCTTGCTGCCGGCTTCATAAAACTGAAGCAAATCAGCTTGATCGTCACAGGTTTCACAACGATTTAAAATCGGCGTCAGAAACTTCCAGCAGAGCTCAACACCTTCCTGGTTCCAGAAAAGCATTTGATCCCCCAGCATGCAATCGATCAGCACTTTCTCATAAGCATCCAGAGTTGGGCCGCTGTAATTTTGGTCATAACGGAAGTCCATGGTGACAGTGCGCAGGCAGACCGTGGCTCCTGGATTTTTTGTCTGAAATGTCAGCGTAATTTTTTCATCCGGATAAACACCCAATGTCAAACGGTTGGCCGGAATGGTCCCTTCAAGCGTTTGGCGAAACATCAGATGGGGCACATTTTTAAACTGGACAGAGATATTGGTAAGCTTTTTTTGCATGCGTTTGCCTGACGTCAGCAAAAAGGGGACCCCCTGCCAGCGCCAGTTGTCCAGGTAGACTTTCATCATCGCAAATGTCGGCGTAAGAGAGTCGGAGCTGACACCGGTTTCTTCTCGATAGGCTGGAACCGGTTTACCATCGATGGTGCCGGCCGTGTACTGCCCGAGGATTAAATGATCCTGGAGACGATCCACCGCAAACGGTCTCAGAGAGCGGAATACCTTAACTTTCTCGTCTCTGACAGGTTCGGCTTCAAAGCGGGAGGGGGGCTCCATGGCCGTCAGCGCCAGAAGCTGCATCATATGGTTCTGAAACATATCTCTAAGGACCCCGGCCTGCTCATAATAGCCGGCCCGGTGCTCGACACCGAGGCTTTCAGCGGCCCTAATATGGATGCCGTCGATATATCTGCGATTCCAAATTGGTTCAAAAAGAGAATTGGCGAAACGGAACATCAAAATATTCTGTACGGTTTCTTTGGCCAGGAAATGATCGATCCGGAAAATTTGGTGCTCTTTAAAATCCCGATTGAGGCTTTCATCCAGATCTTCGGCCGTCTTCAGGTCTGTGCCGAATGGCTTTTCCACCACAATCCGTGACCAGCCGTTGCCGCCCTCATTTTCAGCAGCCAAACCCACTTGGCCGATCATCCGGGCTGCCGGCTCGTAAATCGAGGGGGGCAGGGCCATATAAAAGACTCGGTTGCCACCTGTTTGAAACTGCTTATCCAGATCCCGTAATGAATGGGCCAGGGATTTAAATGACTCCTGATCCTTAAAGTCTGAGGGGCGATAATACAGGGCCCGGGCAAAAGCCGGCCATCTGGCTTCATTATAGGCGCCGGCTTTTTTTAAAGCCGATTGCATGCGAGTCCTGAATTTTTGATCGTCAAGTTCGATTCGGCTGGAGCCCACGATTAAGAAAGGATCCGGCAGCCCGCCATTCAGGTAGAGGTTGAATAACGCCGGTATCAGCTTTCGTGAAGTTAAATCACCGCTGGCGCCCATAATAACAATCGTGCAGGGATCGGGCCGGTCGGCCATGACACACTGTTGCGCGTCAATTTTCAAATCCGGAACGCTCGATGTTGCGATGACATCCTCGGAAATATTTGGATCAACAACCTTATCTTGCATGCCAGTCTCCCTATTTATCTAATTTACTCGATATTCAAAATTCAAATTTGAAATGATAGTTCACCGGTGCGCCGATTGAATCAGCCGTCAGGGTTCAACTTCACAGGCACGGCCTTTGAGATGAAAGACATGTGGTCCCAAAATCTGCACGCCGATCGGTTTTTCTTTTTCATTTAAGATCATCTTGATTTTTCCGCTTACTTCGCCTTCTGCCAGACCTCTGTCGTTGCTTTTGAAACTTTCGGTCCAGACCGTGTAATCGATGCCGGCTTTCTTGGCCATGGTTTCATTCATGCCGATATTGCCTAACGGCGGGTCGGTATAAGTGCACCACGGCAAATAGGTATAGTCGGCTTTGCGCGGCAGGTGGAAAATGGCATTACTGATGACGATACCGCCTTCATAACCGGCAGCGTGGGTAAATTGAAATCCGCCGTTAACATCCCCCACGGCATAAATATGTTTGTGGTTGGTGCGCATCCGCTGATCGACCTTTATCCCGCGTCGATCATGTTCGATGCCGATGGTGTCAAGTCCCAGCCCTTCAACGTTGGCAGCTCTGCCCAGGGCAACCAGAAGCGTTTCGGCTTTCAGACTCAGGGCATTTCCGGTTTTGCCTTTTAAGGTCACCTGTCTTTGATTGCCCAGATCGCTTACGGCTTCAATGGAGTGGCTGGTATAAAAGTTGACGCCCTCGGCACTAAGAATATCCATGACTTCATCGGTCAGGTCAGAATCATCTTTTGGAAGAATCTGAGGCGCCCTGCCGACGACCGTTACAGCGGTTCCGAAGCGATTGAAGGCCTGAGCCATTTCAATGCCGACCGGTCCGGCGCCCATTACAATCATAGATTTCGGCAACTGATCGAGATAAAAAATTTCCCTGTTGGTGATGAATGGCGTTTTGTCCAGACCTTTAATCGGAGGGAGGTCTGCCGATGACCCCGATGCAATGACCCAGTTTTTGGCCGTGTGGGTATTTCCGTTTAGCCTGACGGCGTGCGCATCCGTGAAATATGGCTGACCGAATTCGACTCTGGCGCCGAGGCTGCAAAAGCGTTCTTCAGAATCGTGCTGCTGAATGGTGCTGATAACCGATTTGATTCTTGTCGATATGTTCCGAAAATTCACCGGCGGCGGGCTTACCTGCGGCAGACCGAATTTTTCGGCATTTTTCATCAAATGATAGACATGAGCGCTTTTGATAAGCGTTTTGCTCGGAACACAGCCGAAATGCAAACAGTCCCCGCCGAGTTCTTTTTCCTTTTCAATCAGAATGGTCCTGGCACCTAACTGGGCGGCTCCGGCGGCTACGGTCAGCCCGGCGGCTCCAGCGCCGATGATTCCGATATCATAATCGTAATCAGCCATTTCGTCCTCCCAAACTCAGCGCGGATTGCAGATTGAAATATCACACGATGAGCGCCTTTAAAATCCAAAATCTGCAATCTACATTCCGAAATCGTATTTACTCCATTACTTTAGCCCACTTTTTCTCACGTCATTTAAAGACCAATCGTAGTGCAGGTATTTAACCTGAATAACGTTTTTCTTTTGAGCTAATTTCTTTTTAAGATCGTTCTTTGCGTATTTCAAATAAAAACCCACAACATCATCGTTGAAGTCTTCTGAAAACCATTCAAATATCCGGCTGACATAAAATGTATTGTCCTCAAGCCGGTAATTGTCCGGATTATTGATAAACGATCGGGTAGATTGATCCAGCTGCTGGTCCAGTGAGCTGCCCCGATATGGTGCCGATCTCAGCGGCGGGCAACTGGCAGCCGAGCAATTAATGGCAAAATGCACCCGGGGGTCTCTGAATCGGGGTCTCAGAATATGATGCTCAATATAATCGAGGGTAACCACATCGCCGTCAATGCGCACGAATTTCTTTTTCCAGGGACTTTTCCAAAAAGTGCCGAGATCTTTGATGGACTTGATACCGGGATAAGCGCCTAAAATGAGTTTGATGGTCCAGGCGTTATAGGCATTGATATAGTATGCAAACAGCTCGTTACGTGACAGCGTTTTTAAATCGGTATGTTCAAGCACCTTTAGGTACCGGTCCAACTTGTTTTCCTCCGATTTGAATCCGGTGTAATCCACACCGTCTGGCTTGACATATTTTTTCAGCAATTCGGCCCAGATTTCATTATCCACAGGCGCAGCTGCGGCCTTCTCAACCCCGCTAAAAGTTGCCAAAAAAAGTGAAATTAACAGGCAAAAGGCTAAAAAGCAGCGTGTATTCATTTTGAAAGTCCTCCGGGCGACAGTTACAAGGCTCATAAATCTGACCCGGTGATTCGATGTCCAGATTGATCAATTAAATTATGTCGAAAAGTTCCGTCAAAACTTACATCATTTTTCGCATGATCTGAGGCTTTGAAACCGCTTCAGGGCAAATTCTTCTATTTTCGTAATTTAATTGCGTAATCGCCTGAGTCAAGCACCCCTCAGAGTACGGATTGTTCCAGGACCTTCAAATATAAAATGTTGTCGTGATGAAGTTGATTTAAATACAGAAAGTCTTATTGTCAAAAAGGTATAGCATTTTCGTGCAAGTCTGCCGAAGAATTTTGATCTTTCAATCACGGAAAGGAGCGTAATATGGAAGAACACAGTGCTGCTGTCACCATGCATGGGAATCCGCTCACGCTGGTGGGCAAACAACCGGGTGTCGGAGATCAAGCCCCGGATGTCGAGCTTTTGGACAATGACTTAAATGCAGTCAAACTATCATCGTTTCAGGGCAAAGTATGTGTCATCTCGGCGGTGCCGTCGCTCGATACGCCGACATGTGATGTGGAAACGCGCCGGTTTAATGAAGCTGCCGCTAAACTGGGTGGCGACGTCGTCATTTTAACCGTCAGTATGGATCTGCCTTTTGCTCAGAAGCGGTGGTGCGGTGCGGCCGGCGTTGAGCGGGTCATTACCCTTTCGGACCATCGCGATGCCGCATTTGGAAACGCATTTGGTGTTTTAATCAAGGAACTGCGTTTGCTGGCCAGATCGATATTTGTCCTGGACCGCAGCGGGATCATCCAGTACATTCAGAACGTCAAAGAGCTCTCGCAAGAGCCGGATTACGCTGCGGTAGTTGAAGCCGTGCAAAAAATCGTCTAATACTTGACAAAACAGTCGATACCTGCAAATTGTAAAATAGACGATCAATGATTTTCTGGTTGCAACCGGCAGGGAATTTATTTTCTCTGATTGTGAGTTTTTGGGGTCAGACGGGTTGGCGGGAGCAGACAGGGCAGAAACCGATTTGCGCAAGAAGGCATTGTCTCATGGCCGAAACAATTGATATCCGTTCGATTAAAGATCGTGGGGGGAGACGCTTGTTGCCTGACCGACGCAAATCCTCTTCATCCGACCATTTCCCCGAAAGACGGTTCCTCCGCCACCGCCGGAGCGGCCTGGACCGCCGGAGCCTCCAAAATTTAAAAATGCGCAAAAAAATGGAACGCCGGAAGGCATTTAAAGAAAAGTATACGCCCTAATTCCCCTTTTAGGGGGGCTTTTAGGCTAATGCGAATTTGCTTGCCAGCCCTAAAACACTTTAGAAGTGGTTTGAAAACCTCAGATTATGTTCGATAGCAAGGCGTCCCGCGGATTGAAAACGGAGCGTACACGTCAGTACGTGAGTATTTCAATTCGCGGAACAACGCAGCTATCGGATATTAGATGGGGTTTTGAAACCACTTCTAGGGTTTTTCCTGACCTCCGCCACCCTCAATAACCCTGAATTTTCCATTGCCCGCCAAGACATTTATCAATCGGTCGAATTGAACTCCGATTCCGTAATCGTATAAAACCACTGCAGCATTAATTTCTTTGCACCATTTTACGTTGGCCATGAAGTTGTCGGAACCTAGAACACTGCTTGGTGTTTCAAGACCGATGCGCACTTTAGTGCCTGGCTGGAACGCAACATCCGATTCGAAATAAAGGCCACCCGCACTATAATTATACATTCGACCATGCGTATAGGTGGCAGAATCACAATTTTCGATGATAACAGCGGCCTCGTGAGCAAATCTTTGGCTGGCTCTCTGATCATCTGCGGACATATAATCTTTGGATGCCTCTGGTTTGATGTTTAAGAAAAATATTTTTCCAATGTTTGCCAAAAAGCTTGCAGTCCCAAACTCGGTTTGAAAATCCCTAATCCAGATAAAACGAAACGAAAAAAATATTTTAATCACAAAAGCACTAAATGTATAAATTGGCTTGGAAGCTGGGATGCTCGGAAGCCTGAAAGCTTAGAGCTTTGGAGCGAATTGATTTTTCAGTATACAAGCTTTCTGGCCTTCTATCTTTCCAGCCTTAATGCTCATTTCGTCTTTCCGTGATGAAATAATCTCTTAATTAAATCCAAAAAAATTACGAATAAGATTTTGATGGGTTGGTAAAATTATTTCCTGAAGCTATCTCGCCGTTCGATGAAACTGCCGTCCCAGCACCCATTTTTGTATCGGCGATCTTGGGTTCGTCTTCGTGCTATGCCGCTTCTTCGATCAACTCCATTTCTGCGGTCCTTCCCTGATCGCCTTTCATTGCCTTTATAAGGCTGGTTGCTTTTTCTTCTATCAATGCCGGTACGGGTTCCACCGTTGTCCTTTATCGTTATTTGCTCTCCTTTTTTGCCCAAGTTTCCTTCTCCTCCCTTACAACTGCAAAGTCAAATAACCAGATTCCCGTTGACAACCGTAAGAAAGCAAGCTTTGTGCCAACGAAAATATCTCGGGCAATCGAGCTATTATAGGCACTTAGCCCAATAGATTACCAAGATGGTGCCTTTACGTGCTAGATCATATGAAACGCATGCCCGTTTATTGTGCCGATGCAGTTGGGCAAAATCCTGTGGGCCATGATTTTCAAGTCGACGCTTAATAGAAATAACTCCGGCCGGGCACTGAACCGCACACACACCGCAGCCGATGCACCAATTATGATCGACCCGGGGTTTATCCTCAATCATTTTTACAGCCTCTACCGGGCAAATTTCTGCACATGCCCCGCAGCCGATACATTCTTCCAACTCGGTTTCACGTATAAAGTAGACCGCCATCAACTGGTCCCTCGGGATCTTACGGCGCTTGATAATTCCGACGTTCCAGCAATAGTGACCGCAGCAGTTGCAGGTATGTTTAATCTGCCCCTGGGCATTGTCTACCATATGAACGAGTCCCTCTTTTTCGCTGGCAGCAAGTATATGATGCGCCTCGTCTTTGGAGATTTTGCGTGCCAGGCCTTTGTCGATCACAAACTCAGCCAGGTCATCGTACTTCATGCACACTTCAAGAGTGTGAGGACAATCGGTGCGGCCTAAAATTTTTGCCGACATCCGGCAGGGACAATGCGCCACGGCAATTTTGGCGGCACCATCAACGATCGGACCGATCTGCTCACTGCGCATAACGCCTTGCATGGGGATTTCAACGCTCATAGTGGCGGGGCTGTATTTAAAGGATTTGGTTCGCACGCCGCCGTAAACCTTCTGGGTGATCGGGATCCTAAAGTAGTTTACCACCAGCTTTGCCATGCGTTTGGCCGTCTGATCTTGCTTGCCGCCCCAGAAGAAAGTTTGGGGCATCCCGTAGCCCACCTGAAGCAGGGCATAGCCCTTTGATCCATCTGGGATGGGCGCCGTAAACAGAATGTTGCGGGAAGCCATGGATTCCAATGCTTCGGCAACAGCAGACAAAGGAAGATCGACGCGGGCGGCTATTTTTTCGAGGCTGACGACCTTAAGCGGCCCCAGATCGTTGGGAATTGCCAGCGCCACCTGAGCTTCAGCCGGACTAAACATTTCCTTGAGAAGAGTGATGAGCTCTTCGGCATACGGATAGCCCATCGTCAGATGTTCCAGATGGGAGGCCAAACGAATGTAAAGATTTTGCATGATCCCAACTTCCTTTTATGGCGCTGCTTAAGGTGTGCCGAAGGAGTCGTTGTCTTTTCTGCTGATAAATGATTTTCGACAAATTGTGGAATGCGCTTAAAAAAACCCTGTTGAGGCTGGCCCTGGCTTTATTGTTTGATCACAAAGTGGTCCCGCCTGTTTTTTGCCCAGGCCTCTTCAGTCTGCCGGGGATCCAGCGGACGCTCCTCCCCATAGCTGACTGTCGTTATGCGGGATTGGTCAATGCCAAGGTCAACTAAGAACGTTTTCGCAGCGAAAGCGCGTCGGTCGCCCAGGGCGAGGTTATATTCGTTGGTCCCGCGCTCATCGCAGTGCCCTTCGATGATAATCTGTGCGCGGGGATTTTTCCGCAGCCATTCTGCTTTGGCACGCAAAATTTGCTGGGCTTGGTCAGATAGTTTGGCGCTGTCAAATTCAAAAAGAATATCCTCATTTTCAAACATGTCTCTTTCGAATCGGGCTTTTTCTTGTTCTTCCCCGAGGCCTTCTTCTTTCAGGGCTTGTTCCCGAATGCCAGCCTGTTTTTCCATCTCTCTTCTTCTGGCTTCCTCTTCCGCCCTCCTGCGGGCCTCCTCCTCCGACATAACCGGTTCAGAACGTATTTCTTTTTTACCGCACGACGGAGCTAAAAAGGCCACAAAGATCACCAGTAGGAAAATCAGAGATACCCATTTTTTGGTTTTCATTCTTTTTCCCTTTCTGCTTCAGAAAAAAGGTTATTCAGGATTTTTTTGAATGTTGATCGAAGCGATTACTGAACTTATATCCCAAAGAAGGCAGATTGTCAAAAATAGGAACAGGCGAAATCAATCGGTTTGTTTGGTTGCCTCCATTAGGAAGGCGATTACGGTTTTATATCAAATGACGACGGCCAGTTTCCAGAAACAAAAAATGGCGGCCCATGGGGATATGGGCCGCCACGATGAGGAGGACATAGAGGTATGCTTAAAAAGCATAGATCTGTGGGGTAAGGTTCTTATAAGCTACTACAATGTGGCATGTCAAGCCTTTTTTTCTTTTTTATTCGGTCCGAAATTGCTCTATGATTTTTCCCCGCTCGATGAAGCTGGTGATGTCATCTAAAACATTTTGATAAACGGTCATTGCTGTTTGCAGCTTGATGACAATCGGGTCATCTCTATCCAGCGCCCTTTCGGCTTTTGATAACAGTAGCTTGCCTTTTTCGAAATAATTCGAGATTTGAGCCAGCAACTCTTTTCGTTTCTCGTGTTTCTTGCGCTCGTTTGCAATAAGCGGCAAAAGCCTTCGGACAGAATATTCAACCAAGGCATCCCGAGGGGCATTATATTCACTGGAAATCATATCCAAAAAGGATAACGATTTGCGGCTGATGACAAATGTTTTCTGGATACGCTGATAGCGATTAAATTCCGTGTTTTCGATTTGTTCGGCGACGTTCTTTAAGGCCTTCGCATTCTCCATTAAATGGTCAAAAACCGATTTTTGTTTGATACCCAACTGAGCCGAAAGAATACTGATTGCATCAATACAGACTTCAGAAAGTCGAAATGTCGCTCGCACCGATTGCCGCCCCCTGAGTTCCAGAGTTGTTGGTTTAGACGCGGAGATTTCCATATCAAACTGGTTTTCTTTCGTTTTTTTCATTGTCGAACTCCTTTTAGCGGGCCAGGTGCGCTCCATTACCATATAATAAACACTTTTTTTAGTAATACAATATTTTTTATATTGTCAATCTTGACAAAAATTTTTTTATTTTTATTTTATATTCAAATTTTGGCTTTTATCATATGGCGGCAGCCTAACGTTGGAAAACCAACCTAAAATTGAGGAGGTGCTAAAATGTTTTATCCCAGATTGTTCAACATTCCTGCATGGAGATTAAGAAGTCCGTTTGATGAGTGGGCGCAAATGAGAAGGCAAATGGATCGTTTGTTTGAAGATGCCCTGACGCCTTATCAACGTGCACAAGCCGGCGTCTTTCCGCTGATCAACCTAACTGAGGACAAAAACAATTATTATATACGGGCCGAATTGCCGGGTGTGAAGGCAGCAGAGCTGGATATTCAGGCGAGCGCCAATAATCTTGCCATTACCGGTGAAAGAAAGATCGCTGCGAAAGACCAGGACGCCAGATATCACAGAAGAGAGCGTGAGGCGGGGAAATTTTCCAGAATTATAGGCCTTCCCGGTGAGATCAACCCCGATAAAGTGGAAGCCAAATTGGAAAATGGTATTTTAACCGTTGTGGTTTCAAAAGCCGAGGCCGCAAAACCCAAACAAATTACCGTTACGTCTTAAAAAATACCGATAAAGGAGGGATCTACTCATGGCCGACACACAGAGCAAAGAGCTAAAAGTCCGTGAAAAACAAGAGGTGACCGGTCCTGCTGAGCAAACCACGCCGGGGTTGGTTTTCACACCTGCAGTCGATATATTTGAAACCGATAAAGAAATTACGCTGCTGGCCGATATGCCGGGTGTCAAACCAGGTAATTTGACGATCGATCTTCGCGACAACACCCTGACCCTGTCAGCGGATGTCGCACCGGTTGAAAACGCTGAGGAGGAAGACATCCTGGTGGAATATGAGAGCGGCAAATATTACCGGCAGTTTACCATCGGCGAACTCATCAACCAGGAAAAAATTGATGCGAAGCTAAACGATGGTGTTCTTTGCCTGAAGCTTCCCAAGGTTGAAAAGGCAACTCCGAAAAAGATTGTCGTCAAGACAGGTTAACGGAATTATGGAGCCGGAAGAATGATGGAGCGGGGGGTTGTTTCGGTTTTAAGCCTGCTCCATGCATAATCCTTGGCGCAACCGCGTCCGGCGCAGGCAGATGCATAAGGGCTCGCAACTAAAGAACAGGTGTCGGCAGGGGTATTGACACGCAAGCACTCTCCTGACATACTCGCTTAGGTAAAAAAGCAAGTTCCTATTTTCACAAAGGAAAATGTCGCAAAAAGCCATCGAGGAGAATTGCATCGCCGATGAAGTGGGTGTGGTTCAATCTGAGATTAAGAGGCAAGTTCCGGGCGTTGGCGCTGATCGGTCTTCTTATCTGGTTGTCCAATTTTTCAATCATCTATTTCGAGATTCGCGGTATCAACCAGGCCACCTTGGGTTTGGAAAATTGCGAGGACATGTACAATACGGTACTCGAAATCCGACGCTACGAAAAAAATTTTCTACTATACCATGATCGGGTGGATCTCGATGAGACACTCGACCAGTTTAACCACGCCCAGCAGATGCTTGTGCGGCTTTCGACCAATGGAGCCATTGGAGCCATTGGAAAGAATTCAAAATACCGGGATAATTTGGCATTGGCCCTTCAGGATTACGGCAACGTGCTCTCCGGCCTGGTAAAAGCCCCGTTGAACCAAGTCCCGGACGAAGGGGTTCAGGAAAAAATAAGGACGGTCGGCAAACGGATGGTCGATCTGTCTCACGAACTGCTGAGCGAGGGGAAACATCAGGTTGCCGTTGCCGCCCGCCGGGCATTGCGCTGGCCTGTCATTTCCATGGGCCTCATCCTGGTGATTTTTGCAGTGGGAGCGGTCCTGGTGAATCGCAAGGTCGTCAAGCCCTTGAGCAGGCTTGAACAGGCCACGACAAAAATCGGCCGTGGCGATTTCGGCCCGATTCATCACCCGGGCCGGATCGAAAGCGAAGTGGATCATCTGATTATCGCCTTTAACCGGATGGCCGAAGAACTCGAAGCCCGGCAGGAACAGATCATTCATTCTCGCAAAATCGCCTCTTTGGGCACTCTCGTGTCAGGCGTGGCTCATGAACTGAACAACCCGATCAACAATATTATTCTGACCGTTGACAGCCTGGTGGGCGGTAGAAAGATCACCGATGAGCGCCGCCTGGCGATGTTGAACGATATTCTTAACCAGGCCGTGCGGGCCAGCGAAATCGTAAAACACCTGCTCGATTTCTCACGATCCGACAGGGCCATTATCGAGGATCTGGATATCGCCCAGGCGCTCAAGGAAACGATAAAGATCTCGGAAAACCAGATTACGGTAAACAACATCAAATTGAGGGTGGATCTTGCAAACGACCTGCCGGTCATCAAGGGCAACCTCCAGGCCCTGCAGCAGGTTTTCATTAATCTATTGACCAATGCAGTCCACGCCATGCCGTCTGGCGGTGAGCTTCTGGTTCGGGCGCAACGGGGAAGTGATCGAAAGGTCGTTATTACGGTTCGCGATACCGGCAGCGGCATTGCCGAAGAACATCTTCCTTACATTTTTGATCCTTTTTTTACAACCAAAAAGGTCGGAAAGGGCACCGGACTGGGCCTTTCAGTCAGTTATGGTATTATCAAAAAGCATGGTGGGATAATCACCGTGGATAGTTCTCCCGGGCGAGGAAGTACGTTTACCGTTGTGCTGCCGGCCAAAGAGGAGATGATCGATGGCTAAACCGTCGGTGCGCCTGGCCATCATCGAAGATGAAAATGTCTCCGGATTGCGCCTCCAGGAACACCTGGCCGAAGCGGGCTACCCCGTTGACCTGTTTTTTGAAGGCAATTCATTTCTAAACGCTTTCATGGCCTCACCCCATGATCTGGTGATTACCGATCTGAAATTGCCGGGTCTGAGCGGTATGGATATTTTGCGGCGGGTCAAGGCCCACCGCAGTGATACCGAAGTGGTTGTCGTCACCGGATACGCTTCCATCGATTCGGCGATCGAGGCGGTGCGGGCTGGCGCTTTCCATTACCTGACCAAACCGATACGGCTCGCCGAGTTCGACAATCTGATTTCACGGATTATCGAAAAAATCAAGATCAGCAATGAAGCCAGCAGTCTGCGCGCCTTGATGGCTCATAACGCCGGTAAGGCAGGCATCATCGGTACCAGTCCTGAAATGCAACAGGTCTACCGATTGATCGAAAAGGTCGCCCCTTTGGATTGTCCGGTGATCATCCAGGGCGAGAGCGGCACCGGCAAAGAGCTGGTCGCCCGTGCCATTCACCTGCTCAGCCATCGACACCAGGCGCCCATCGTTTCCTTCAATTGCGGCGGTTTTTCACCTGAGTTGATCGCCAATGAGCTGTTTGGCCACGAAAAAGGTGCTTTTACCGGTGCATTTGCTTCGCGCATGGGATTGCTCCAATCGGCGAACGGCGGCATGGTGTTGCTGGACGAAATCGTTGATATGCCGGCTGATATGCAGGTCAAGCTTCTGCGTGTGCTGGAGGAAGGCCAGATCTATCGTTTGGGAGCCAGTCGTCCGGTCCATCTGGACATCCGCATCCTGGCCGCATCCAACCGCGACCTGAAAGAACAGGTGCGCAACGGGCTGTTTCGCGAGGACTTGTTTTTTCGACTGAATGTCATGACAAGCACGCGACATGCTGGCGCAATACGAATTTCCGGGCAATATTCGAGAGCTTGAGAATATCATTGCACGGGCAGTCGCCCTTGCCGATGGAACCGAAATCCAGGTAGAGGATCTGCCGCCGTTTCACACCGGCTTCCATTCCCAGCCTGACACCAGCCTGCAAAGCCTGGAAGAAATGGAACGCGCACATATCGAAAAAGTGCTGCGAAGCGTCGGCGGCCACCGGGACAAGGCCGCATCCATTCTGGGCATTACGCGTTCAACTCTGTGGCGCAAAATTAATAAGTTCGGCCTTGTCGAATAATACGGCAGCGAGTCGCCGGATCGACCTGATTTTTCCCTTTCTAGTGCCCGTCCAGGTAAAGCAGAACGGCCTGAATTTCGTCTTCATGCAATTGATATGGAAAATGGTGCAGGTCTTTTCGGTGAACCGGATTGACCAGCAGGTCCGCTGCTTTCAGCATGGCGGTCAGCCGTTCGGCCCCCAACACAGATGCGCTGTGACCGGTTGCCCGGATCCCCTTTTCGTTCAAAATAGCCAGTCCACGTTCAAGGTTCAGTGTCTCCGTCGCAGAATCTTTCGCTTGGGTTCCGGTCATACCCACCAGAGTAATCCTGCCGGATACGAAGGTATTTATTTTGAGCAATAAACCCAGGCTGCTCTCCGCGAGGTCACTGCCATCGGTGAGCGCAACTATTTTTTCGATGTTTTTAAGATGTCGAACCACCATCAGAGGCAGGGTTCGGTGTTCTTTACGGGCTACATGGTCGAAGCGCCGGCAGAGGGCCAGCGGTCCCGATCCTTTCAGAGGGGCGCCCACAACCAGCAAATCGTACTTGCCGGACCAGAAGTATTCAGCCGGCTCCTGGATGGGGTCGCCGGTCAAAACCACCGGGTCGTGGATGTAGGGGCACTGGCTCTTTTCAGCCTGGACCAGATCTTCGATATTTTCTTCCGCCAGACGGCTGGTTTCGCGTTTCCAGGATTTACGGGCCCATCCGGCCCCAACTGCCAGGTTGTGCCCCGGTGGATCAAAAACATGGATTGGCTGGATATTAAGGTCTGTTCCAAACAGACACGCTGTTCGAAGAGCAAAGCTTGCTTCCAGGCTGCGATCAATGGCGACAAGAAGATTAAGCATGCTTTTCGCTCCTGTTCTGGGCACGGCGGCTATTTTTGCGAACGCGGCGCCGGGCTTTTTTAACCGCGTCCCGAATTTCGCCGATGCGAAACGGTTTGGCGATAAAGTCGTAAGCCCCGCGGACAAAGGATTCCCGGGCGGTTTCAATGGTGGCATAACCCGTGATAATGATCACTTCACTTTCGGGGCAGTACTCCTTGACTTTTTCCAGAAAACCCATCCCATCCACACCTTCCATTTTTAGATCCGTGATGAAAATATCGAAACATCGGTCATCTAACCGTTGAATTGCGCTGCCGCTGTCGGTAAAGACTTCCACCTCGTAGCCGTCGTCTTCCATTTCCGGTTTGAGACGATCACCGACGATCGGTTCGTCATCTAGGATGCATACTGTTGTTTTATTCGCCATTTTGTTACTCCTTTAATTGTTTCCACCCTGAAAAGCTCTCCGGTGGTCAGCCATAAAGCGTTTGAAATAATGGTCAACGGTGCCGTCGTCCCTCATAAGGATATCCAGCTGCCGTATAAAGCCGATCAAACGGCCAATGACATAGAGGTGGGCACGCATCTGTTCCTCTGTGCAATTGATGGCACGGGCAATGACCAGGTCCCCTTTTTTCTCCACCTTGAAACAAAACTCCTCCAGAATGGAGCCCAGCAGGGCAGCCCGACGGGAGCGCCGGGTGATGTCTGCCGCTCCGCCGATAAAACGGAAAAAAATGCTGCTATTTTCAGCAGATGGCCATAGACTGGCGTCAACCACGGTAAAATGGTACCCTACGCGTAAAGTTAAATTCAGATAATTCTTACTCAAAACAGCCACGTTTAAACCCGTCAGAATATGCCCCGAAAGCGCCGTCGTCTGCGTTCGCGTCAGGCTGGAGACCAGGCCTTTGAAATCCGCTGCAACAGGCTCCGTATCCCAGACATCCGGTGCATCCATGCCGGCCCAAAGGGCCAGCATGGGGAGAGATTTGATCTGCCGGGGCTCTACCCAATTTGATCTGCCCGGGTTTTCTTCCAGTCCGCCACCGATATCTATCAGGATAAGGTTTAGCGGCAGATTGGCCTTCAGACGTCGACCGCCGTGCTTCAACAGGGTTCGCGGGTCCTGGGCGATTCGAACCAAGGCCTCGATGGATTTTTCATGGATAAATCGCAGGACATCGTGAAGTGTCCGGCAGCCGGCAACCGTAAAGTCGGGATCCTCAGGATTAACCAGCGTCAATGGCGCAATTCGCTTGAGCATCCGACGCAGAAGCTGAAATTCATAAGTCGTTTCAAAGGAGGCCCGCTCCAACAACTGATAATGGAGAAGTTCTTCGATGCGTCCCTCATAGACTACGTTTCTTTCCGCATCCACGGTCACCAGTTGCCCGGATTTCAGAATTTCGGTGGCCGAACCGGTGTCCACAATAGTTGGAATCCTGAATTCGCGGGCAACCGTGGCCATATGGCCGGTGGGACTGCCCACATCCGTGATGACCGCGCTGGCCCGTGGAATTACGCGTGCCAACACCGGGAGGCTGTAGCGCGAAACCAGGACCGCACCGGTCGGAAAATCTTCAAGATCCGCTCCTTCCCTGGCAATCCAGACGGGGCCGGCTCCAATGCCGCGATAGGCAATTGTGCCTGTGTCCTTGATGATCTCTGGGTAGCGACGCAACAGGTTCTTTAGCTCAGGGCTGCGCGGCCGGCTGCTGCGGGTGAATCCCAGCGGCCGGGCTTGCAGAATCCAGATTCGCCCCTCGGCGTCGATGCTCCATTCGATGTCTAAAGGGTGTTTGAAAAACCGCTCGAGAATCAAGGCGGTTTCTACCAGTGACGATGCCGTTTCAGGTGCCAGGAAGGGCCGTCGGGGCTTTCCGTGCGGGCTGTCCGAAATAGGCCCAGCAGGCTGTGATGCGGAAACGGTTTCACTTGCAGCGATCCGGGACGATAGGATCGGATATGGAGGCTCGCGTGAGAGTCTAAAGGTATCTGCCGCTGCACTGCCCTCGACCACTCCGCTGCCCAATCCCCAGGTCGCGGTCACCAGGCAAACATTCTCATGCGGAGCGTTGGGGTCAATACTGTAAGTCACCCCGCTGACGCGAGCGGGCACCATTTTTTGATAGAGCACGGCCATGGACATATCCGAAAAGGGGATCTGGTGCTTGATCCGGTATTCAAGAGCAGCCGGATTGTATAAACTGGCCAGAACCTTCTTGTAACTCGATAGCAGATCCCGAAAAGCAACATTTAATAATGTATCGTGCAGACCGGCAAAACTCAGTTCGCCGTCTTCGCCCACCGCGCTGCTTCGAACGGAGTAGAGACCGGACTCCGGACGATCGGGGCAAACCAGTTCAGCCGCTTTCAGGATTTCCTGTCGCAGGTCGGGCGGAATTTCGCTACCCAGAACCAGCAGGCGGATCTTTTGGGAAACAGGTTCCAGTTCGCGCCCTCCTTGTTGACAGGACGCCAACAGGGGTGTTATTTCATCAAACAGGTTATTGTAAGCCAGATAGTTACGAAACCCCATAACCGTGACGACGACTCCCGGTGGTACGGCGGTCTGGGGCAGTTGAACGATTTTGGACAGCTTGTAGGCCTTGTTGCCCACCACGTCGCCCATGGTATCGTTGATCTGGGTTAAAGCGACGACATTTTGTCTATGCGAAAATACCAGCTGGCCACTTGACTCCTGCTGCAATTGCCGAATCAGAGATTCAATGACTTCATAGATTTCCGAATACTTGTTGTTGGTGATCGCATTGAAGTGATAGGCGCTGCGAAGGATCACCGCTTTAATGTCCTGTACCGTATCTTCTAAGAATTTTCGATCAAAGACATACTCTCCTCCCAGTTTGTCTTCCATTTCAGTTATGATTTCCATGGCCTTTGTATTTTCCTCCAGGACCTGGTGAAAACGGACAAACAAATCCTTAAAGGGCATTGCCGCCCGGTTGCGCCGCAGGCCGCCGAACTTGAAGAGTCTGGCGATTTGGGCTGTCCAGGCCATCAATGCCTCCCGCCGCCTTTAAAAAGAAGGCCCATTACGGCGCCGGCAAACAGCGCGACGGCCACAGCCAGAATGCCGTATACCAATCGCTGATTCGTGGCCAGATCATAGACCAGCCGGGCAAATCCGACCTCATCGACCCGAAGGTTGCGGGATTGCTCCATTCCTTTTGCGCCGTTTGCAATATCGGTTACTTTGATGGTGTAATTTCCTGCCGCCGTGGAGCGGGGGAAACGACAGACCGCCGTAAACCGTCTGAGTCCGTTATTAGCAGCTGCATAGGTAACGGCGTTATCTTTTACGAGATAGAGACCTTCGCTTTTTTTCAGTTCAACGAACATGTTGAAGAGATCCTCGGGCGGCACAGCGGCGGATTGGATTGCAATTTTGCTTCTCAGCTTTTCAAGGCCTAAGCCTAAAGAAGAGGCTTTCTGTTGCCAGTCTCGGCCACCGGGCAATAAAAGAACATACATGGCCGGTGCTCCGTCCAGTTCAGCCCGGCCGTTGGTCATCCAGAAGGGCCCCACCCGCCCTTTGAGATCAAACTGTCCGTTTGACGCGGATCCGGAGATTTCCACAATGACATCCTGTCCGTTCGGCACTTCACCCGAAATTGTGACCTGGCCGCCCGAATAAAAGGTGCCGATATTCAAAACCTCGGGTTTGATCGTCAATTTACCGGGTTCCGCGGTCCAGGCTTTTTCGGCATGCAATGGCACCAGACCGGAGCAAAATAACAATAGCATGAAAAAGGTGTGTCGCATAGAATCAGTGACCTCCGTGGTAGGATAACAGGCTATGGGGTGGAAGGACCAGACTGACCAGCATTTTAACCATTACGGCCAGCACCAGGACGGAAAGAAATATTTTGAGCTGGTCGTCTTTGAGTCTGGTGCTCAGGCGCGCACCGATCTGGGCTCCGAAAGTGGATCCGATCAGCAGGAGCAGCGCCAGAACAAAATCGACGGTTCGGTTTGAATAGGCCTGCATGATGGTCACATCGATGCAGGTGAACAGGACCTGAAAAAGGCTGGTGCCGACCACCACATGCATCGGCATCCGCAGCAGATAAACCATGACAGGGACCATGACAAACCCGCCGCCTACGCCCATGATGGCAGCCAGGATACCGACCATTCCGCCCAGAAGCAAAGGAACGATTGGAGATAACACGATGCCGGATTTATCAAAGCGGGTCTGAAAGGGCAATGCCTGGATAAACCGGGAATAGATTGAGTTGCGGTTTTGCGGAACCGCTGCAGCTATAGATTTCTCAGCCCGCAGTCCCTGAAGGCTCTCAAGGAACATATAGCCTCCCACGAAACCCAGCATCACCACATAGGTGATCTTGATTAAGAAATCGGCGTTTCCCATCTGGCGAAGAGCCCGGATAATTTGGACGCCTCCGGTTCCGCCGATAACACCGCCGATCAGCAAGTAGATTCCCATCTTGAAATCCACATTACCCAGCCGGTAATGCGCATAGGTGCCGGAAGCCGAAGCCGCTACGATCTGGTTTGAATCAGACGCCGCTGCGACGGTCGGAGGAATCCCGATCATGATTAGCAAGGGGGTCATCAGAAAGCCCCCGCCGACACCGAAAAGGCCGGACAGCAGTCCCACGATAAAACCAAGCCCGACCACCACCGGCAGGGCAACACTGTGCTGAGCAATCGGAAGATAGATGTACCAGGGCATATTCACTCCAGGGGTTGATTAATTTCCACATTTTCCCTAGAGCAAAGACAATGCCAATTGTATTTTTATATAAAAAACAGCAACTTATCGAATTTGCAGCGAGCG
>JARRJQ010000178.1:0-6493 GCA_037388985.1 Desulfobacterales bacterium
GTTTCGCAGCGCATGCCGCCACAGGGCCTGTCCACGGGTCAGCCCCTTGGCGCGGGCCGTGCGCACGAAATCTACTCACGGCTTGAAAGATAATAGATTTTCGGATTGGTGCCCAGCCGTTCCAGGAGGCGAAATGCCTTTGGGTTCTTCGACCGGCCCCCATGCGCGGGATCCGGTTGGGCCAGTTGATGCACCGCATGTTCGGGATTATTTAAATCGCCAAAGGTAATCGCACCGGCCGGGCACGCCTGAGCGCAGGCGGTTTGATATTCATCCTCTTCAATGTCCCTCCGTCCGTCAAGGTAGGCCCTATCTTTGGCCGCATGAAAGCGCTGAATACAAAAGCTGCATTTTTCGACAACCCCCCTCATGCGCACCGATACGCCGGGATTTAGCATCTTTTCCATGCCGTCGGGCCAGATCGGATCCCACCAGTTAAACTGACGCACATGGTAGGGACAGGCTGCCATACAATAGCGGCATCCAAAACAGCGCGGGTAAATCTGGCTAACGATGCCGGTGGCCATATCATAATCAGTGGCGGTTGCCGGGCAAACCGACACACAGGGCGAATGTCCCTCATGCGCTTCGCAATGCTGGCAGGGTCGGGGAAGATAACATTCTTCGTAATCTGGAAAGGGTTTGCCGTTATTTAAGCGATAAACATACATCCAGGAAACGCTAAGCATTTTATCGGTATCATCCTCGCGAAACGGAATGTTGTTTTCAGCCATGCAGGCAACCATGCATGCGCCGCAACCCGTGCATTTATCCAGATCAATAACCATTCCAAACTTCTTGGCATTTTCGATTTTCATCAGTACCTCAATTCAGTTCCCAAACCGCTACGCTTTGCTGAGCTTGGCCTGTATTCCCCAGGCTGCATTATGACCGGATGCAGGATCCTCCATCGGGCCACTGAGTCGGTTGTAATTCACACCTTTATCAGCCAAATATTTATCGTAAGCCGTATGACCCAAACCCCGCGGAATAGCGACAATGCCGGGCATAATGCCGTTTGAAAAATGTACCCTAACTCTGACGGAAGCTTTGGGGGTGGTCAGTTTGGCATTCTGGCCATCGGACAGTCCGCAGGCCTTGGCAGTTTCAGGGTTGACTTCCACCAGGACCGCATTGACTTTCAAAATCGTGTCTTCAAGCGTTTTTATCAGAAATGGTGGAGACCCTACATATCCGCTGGTAAGACGCATCGTGTCATAAGGCACCAGCGACAGCGGATAGAGTGTTTCAGCCCCTTCGGATTTTAGCGGACTGTAATCGGCCAGCGCTGCTATTTCGTCGTTGGAAAATTCAAATTTCGCTGAATTGGTTTCAAACGCGCTGCTCCAATCTTTACCGCTAAACTCATTATCCACCCAGTAGCCTCTTCCAAGCAGCACATCCCATTTATCGCCCAGAGTTTCTTCCAGGCAGGTAGCGTAATCGTCCCAGAGAAAGGCTGCCCCGATGTTGTGGCCCAGCTCTTTGGCCAGTTGAATGATCACATCGCCGATGTGTCGGGTGTTATACAGCGGTTCAACAACCGGCTTTGCCAGCCCAATGATGGGCTTGGGAAACCCGCTGGCGGCCGGGATATCTTCGTAGCGTTCCAGAAAAACATGATCCGGCAGCACCAGGTCGGCCATGGCGGCAGTCTCGTCCATGTAAGATGAAAAGCTGACCTTCATCGAAATTTTTTCGAAAGCCTTTTTTACCTCTGCGCTATCCTGAAGTGAAAAAACCGGATTGGCATTGGCAACCAAAAGAAGCTCAACCGGAGATTCCTGGCTGGCGTTGATGACAGCCGGCAAGCGACTCAACAAATATCTGGCATTCGGATATTGAATGCTGCCGGCACCATCGACTCGCGGCTGTTGAAATCCTTCCGAAGCGACGGCATCCATTTCCAGCTCCGGCCAGTCGATATATTCGGGCTCAGGAACCGCCCGAATCCCCCCGGGTTGGTTGATATTACCCACCAGCGCATTCAATGTATGCACGGCCAAAAACGTTTGCAGCTCCCCGGGCACGTGGCCCTGGCCTTGCCCGCAGATCGCCAGAGGTTTGCGTGCACCGGCAAAATTTCTGGCCAGCGCCACAATCGCACCGGTACTGACACCAGTGGTCCGGGAAACAATTTCCGGTGGAAAACCGTCAATCATCTGCTGATAACGTGTGGATAGTCCCGTGGCGTAACCGTCAACAAATTCTCGGTTATAAAGTCTTTCTTTGATGATCACATGTGCCAGACTCAAGGCCAGAGCACCCTCGGTTCCGGGTTTAATGGCAATCCAATGATCGGATTTGGCCGCTGTTTTGGACAATCGGGATTCGATTTGATCCATGCGGCCACCCTTTTCACGCATAATGCCTTTTGCACGCAACATATACCCGGGAGATCCCCAACCTTCAATTAAACCGCTGCCGAAACTTAAGAGGAAGTCGGCATTTTCGATATCGAAACCGGCCATCGACCGTGAACCCTGGGTCAGGTACAGGGTCAACTCATAGGAATCCCAAATTGACGGTGTTCGGATAAAATTGGGCGAACCGTAAACTGTCAAAAATCGGTTTAACAGCGCGGGCACGGTTCCCCGATCGGATCCGGCCACACAGGCCACCTTATGCGCCGAACCACTGTCGCGCAATTCTCTTAGCTTGGCGACGAGCTCGGCAATTGCGTCTTGCCACGATATTTTCTGCCAACCGCCATTGACTCTTTTCAGAGGTGTCTGGATGCGCGTGGGACCATACAGAAGTTGGACACCGGCAAGACCTAAAAGACACAGGCCGCCATCATTCACGGGGTGGCCTTCAAGCCCCTCTATTTTGATCACTCGCTCAGCCGATTTTTTAACCGTTATTCCGCAACCGCCCGGGCACAGTGTACAGGCGGAAGTCACATAGTTGATTTTGCCTTTTTCCGGAACAGGCCTCCAAGGCCAATTTTGAGTCCAAATTGCAAAATCATCGGTCAGTTTCCAGGGCAGGGGCGACAATGCCGTCCCGGCCGCGCCCCCAAGAATGAATGATAAGAAGCTTCTTCTATCCACTTTCATTTATTTTCCCTCGTAGACCCAAGCCCACTTCTTTATTTGTGACACACAAAACAGCCTCCCTTTTTTGTCTGAACGCTGTTTTGGTTGACGTTTTCTTGCTGATGACACGCGGAGCAGTCATCCATTTTCATCCGATCCCATGTATTGCGCTTGAAACCGGCGATATTTCTACCCCAGATTTCTCGACTATAACCGGAAATGCGATTTTCTTCATAGAGTTTTAAACTTTCCGATTCTCCGATATTCCCATGGCAGGTGACACATTCCATTTGGGCTATTTTGACATGGGCCGCATGTGAAAAAAATACATTCGAAGGCTGCCGCGAATAAATCAACCAGGGGACCTCCCGATCTTTGGCAACATAATCATTTACAAATTTTTCTTCTTCGGGGTCTTCACCGTTGACCTCTTCGTGGCAAGCGATGCAATGGCTTAATTTGGGAACTCCTGAGAAGCTGCCGTCTTCTCTAAAAAAGTGGCAGCTTTCACAGCCATTTTCAACTTGATCATTGTGGAGGACATGATTGAAGTCAACCGGTTGTTTTTCCTGGGAGTAAAAAAATTTAGGGAAAATGACCCATCCGACGACAGAACTGACAATCAATCCGACGATGAAGAATAGAATAATCGCTGCACCACCGCCATTGCCGGATGCTTCTGTTCCAGAGGAGGGAGATGTCGCTTGGGGATCTGCTTCTACGGCCGAATTCTCATTGGCTTGCTCATCAGTGCTCATGCAAACTCCGTTATATTAAAGTTTATATCATTGAAAACGAAGCCGAGAAAAAATACTATATTTTCAGAATATTATGATCGCTCTCCACCGCTTGAAACTGGAAATAGGCCTGCGGTTGTGTACCTTATCGATTTGGTTTTTGTCAAGAAAAAATCATTGACCTAAAGCCCCGTAGCTATGCAAACCGGGCAGCAAGTTAACCCCGAAATAAGTAAACACAACTGCGGCAAATCCCACAAGAGACAGGTAAGCGATGCGCTTTCCGCGCCAGCCGCGCATCATCCTGGCGTGCAGCAATGTGGCATAGATAAACCAGGTGATCAGCGACCAGGTTTCTTTTGGGTCCCAGCCCCAATAGCGGCCCCAGGCAGAATTGGCCCAGACCGCACCGGTGATAATTCCGACCGATAAAAAAAGAAAACCAAACAACGTCATCTGGTAGCCAAGTTCATCGAGAATGACAGGCTGCGGAAACATGACCAATAGCCGGTTCTTAAAGTCCGCCGGCATGCGTCGGATGAGAAATACACAGACATAAAAAATCAGACAGATCGGCAATGCAATGATGACCGACATGGCCCAGTTTCCTACCAGAAGAACCCTGCTGAATAGCGTAACAAAAACAAACAGGGTTAAGGGCTTGGCAATATCCACCCATAGCACCCGCTCTTCGTCGCGACCCTGCTTCAGCAGATACATGGTGTAGATACCGAAAGCGGTGGCAAAAGCGGCATACCCGATAAAAGCGGTAATTACATGCGCTATCAGCCAGTTGCTTTTTAGGGCGGGGATCAACGGTTGGATTTCAATGGGAATACCCGGCTTCAAAGAGGCATAGGCCATTGCCAAAAAGGCGATCGGCATCGTAAATGCTCCAATAATACGATTATTGGCCTTACGTTCAACCACCAGGTAAATCAAAGTGATTGTCCAGGCAAAAAAGACCAGCGATTCGTATAAGTTGGAAAACGGCGCATGTCCGATACCCATCTGATAAGATTCCACCCACCTCATCAAAATACCGGTTGTATTGCCGATCAATCCGACCAAAGCTACCCAGCTTGCCAGCTTGCCGGCAGCCGGTTTTTTGAATACCCAGGCAAAGATGTATAGAAATCCGGCCAGACCGTATACAAAAGTGATGATGGACAATATAATTGAGCTGTTCATAATTTTCCTCTATTTCACTAGAATTGGGCCCGTATTTTTGTTCAACCGCCGAACGATGGATGAGCTATTTGCCGGGAGTCAGGCTGGCCAAACGTTCTGCTAATTTGGCTACCTTTTTTTGCATCCCCAGTTTGTTTTTATTAGAAGTCCCGGAAACCATAATTCGACTCTTTTTATCCTGGCTCATCACCTCCACACAGATCTGCTGATGGGACATAAAAAATGTAATGTAAATCCCGATGATCATCAAAATAAAACCGCCGTATACCACCCCTACGCCCGGATCTTTGCTGACTTGAAGTCCGGTGTAGTATCGCGGCACATAATCGGCAACCGTTATAAACACACTGCCCCTGCGCATCTTGTCGAAACTTGGAAATCTTAGCGGCAGTTTCACCTCAACCGTATGGCCATCGGATTCAGTGATCTCGCCGATGAATGCTTCGCCGATATTGTGCCCTTTATAATCGGCCTGGCGAGTGTATCTTTTTAAGACAAAGGTTCCCAGGTTTTCAGGAATGATAATAGGTTCATCGATTTTTGCCCGCTTCGTGTAAGTCTTACCGGTGGCTTGACTGGTAAAATGCAAAATGACTTCCCTCGGCGTCAGGCTACCGTAACTGGACTGAAAAAAATTGATGCCTGCGTAACGCAAGGGATCATTTACGATGATATCTTTGTGGAGCACAGCTTTGTTCTGTTTGAGGATTGTTAAACTGGAACGAAATTCTTTAGGCGCACCGGAATCATAAAAATCGACGTTGAAATCATCGCAACGGATGGCAAAATCAAGCTGCAGTTTTTGGTCGCTATTTCTGAGTTGAATGGAGTGGACCGTTTCGCCCTCAGGAATGTTGACAAAACCGTCAAAGCCGAAAATGGAACCGATCAGTCCACCGATCAATAAAATCACGACACTTAAATGAACCACATAAACACCAAAGCGCGTCCAGCGCCCTCTTTCTGCGTATAGAGCAAAGCCTGCATCGGTTTCCTCGAGTCGCTGATATCCAAAGCGGCGTGATATAACGGGCGCGTAGAGACTTTTTAATTGAGCGGCATCACAATTTTCTTTAAATTCCGATTTGTTTTTAAGTTGCCGATAGCGAGCAAGGTTAAATCGCGGGCGGCGAACAAACAGAATTTTCCGGTTGGCCTTGAGCCTGTCGATTGAACAGACCACAATATTGACCACCAGCAAAAGAATCAACGCTCGGAACCACCAAGAATGGTACATATCGAATAAACCGAGCAGCGCAAAGACGCGATACAAAAATTCACCAAACGCCTGCAAATAGGCTGCCGGTTCTTCATTTTGAGGGATAAGCGTTCCAACAATTGAAGTTGCTGCCAGAATCAACAGAAGGGTAATGGTTAATTTAACGGAGGCAAACGTTTTCCATAATCGGTCTGCGATGGAGAGATTAGATGGGATCTCCTTTGAGTTCATAGGCAATCCTCTCGCAACAAAATTAAATTTAGCCTTATATCAAATGATATTAGATGAGGCAATATATAAAAATATTG
>JARRJQ010000179.1:0-7423 GCA_037388985.1 Desulfobacterales bacterium
GAAAGAAGCTCAGGCTGGAGATTTAGTAAGTGTTCATTATACCGGGAAGCTGGTGAACGGAGAAGTTTTCGACTCATCCAAAGATCGGGACCCTTTGGAATTCACATTGGGTAATCAGAAATTGCTCGCCGGTTTTGAAGAAGGTGTGGTTGGCATGAAGCCTGGAGAATCGAAGTCAGTGACCCTTAAGCCTGCAGAAGCCTTTGGGGATCGGCGTGAAGATCTTGTTGTGGAATTGCCTAAAGACAAGTTTCCTGAACACATAGACCCATCGGTAGGGTTGCAACTGGAGATGAAAAATCCCAGCGGGGCGAGTCTGGCCGTTGTCATCACGGAAGTTGGAGAAGATTCGGTTACGCTAGATGGGAATCATCCTATGGCAGGAAAAACCGTGGTTTTTGACATAGAATTGCTTGAAATCAAATAGTGAAGACGCAGATGAGATATCTGCAAATAATGTGTCAAATCTGAACTATCTCAATCGCAATGTGGTTACGCACGTCTTGCTGTTGTCGAACGTTCCGATGCTGCCTTCGGCCTGTCGACCCGATCCCTGAATAATCAGTTTGATACTGCGGTTTCTGGGAAGCCACAGTTCAAAAAACCCATTTTTCAAGGTGGCGGTGGTCTTATTGACAAGAACATTTCCGTTTTGGTCAACGGCCTTCACATCAAACTTTGTCTCGGGCAATTCCCCCTGACAGGAGGACATATAATGAATCGCTCACTGATGTGTCTGGTTTATGTAAGGAGCCACGGCAACCAGCATCTTATCCTCCGGAAGCGCAATCTTTATGGCTTTACTATCGGGTAATTCAAATACAATCTCCCGGGTGTTCACATAGCTTTTAATTTCCTTTTTGGACCATTTCCATTCATTGGCAATTGCCATGGCCTGAAAGGCATCCACGTTTTTCAAGACAGCTTCAGGAGAATTCTTATCCGGCTGGCAACCAGGTGCGACAATCAGCAGACTTAGCGCAAGAGATAGGCTTAGGGGCATAAAGATTTTTTTCATCTTGTTTCTCCTTTAACACGATCCAAAATTCAGCAGGCTTCGCCTTTTGCAATAATAAATTTAAGGTCAAAACTTACCACAGCGTGGTATAAAAATCAAGTCTCTTCCAGGAACTTTTCCTTCAGCTGAATTTTGAATTAAACGGCTTATCCATCTCGAAAAAACCCGGGCCCGAACAATTTTTCCTACTCCTCCAATGTGTTATAACGGTACAAACAAGGAATGCCATATTGCACGTTTGAAGCCCAATCCATAAACGAAAGACGTTGTTGGGCGATAAATCCTTCCAGTTTATGATCTTTGACGATCAGCACACGTTTAACCACACGTGAGCACTCGCAGATTAGATTGTGAGGATCCGATGCGTGGTGCAAGACGTCAGCTAAGATCACAACATCAAATGATTTATCCGGGTACGGAATCCTTTGCCCATCGTAGAATTCAACGAACGCAGCCTCATTCCCGCGTCTGAATTTCTCCAATCCGGTTACATCAACTCCTGGAGGGCACTGTGGGGAGTCTATAATCGCCTTTCCAAGGGCTCCGGATCCGCACCCAACATCAAGAACCTGGTCACCTGCGTGGAGAATTGGCACAATTTCTTGGTGCAGACTTTGGAGACGCATCTTATAAACAGGTGGATGCAAGTATCTAAGCGCTACAATTAGTGGCTGGATGATTGGGCTCATAACTGCAAATCACAGCTTAAAGGGGTTCGAAAAGATGTCAGATTCTACCACTGATCTCGGGTGTCGCTTTTGATTACTTGAGGTAATCTATCCTAAAAATAAAGTAGTGTCTACCCGGTTTTGATCAATCAACTTTCAGGGTCAAAGATTTCTCAATAAACTTGTCTATATGTCAGCATGACGCAAATCGGAAAAATTCCTATTTATTATTAGCAGTGATTTCAAAACCTCAGATCATGTTCGAGAGTAAGGCGCAGGCCAATCCGCCGTCGCCCTTTGACGAACGCCGGGCTATGGCGGGACAAGTGAAAAAGCGCAGTCCCGCCGCAGGCGGGATGAGCCACATAAAGAGGTCTGTGATGCACCTTAGTGTAATAAAATCGGCGCAAATCCCGCTTAGCGGGGCAACGCAGCTATCGGATATTAGATGGGGTTTTGAAACCACTGCTAACCACAATGTTGTCGATCAGGCGTATATCTTCTATAAAAACCGCTAACGAAATCAAGGCTTGCTCTGCTACAATTTCCAATTCCTCCAAAGTCTGCGGATGCGCGATACTGACATAGTCAACTTGCACACTTTTAACCGAATTAAGAACTGACAACATTTTCGACCGAAGCTCGCCGGCATTCCGTTGGCCGGCTTCAAAAGCACTTTTTGCTTCCGCCAAAGCCCAATAAAGACAGGTTGCTTGTTGACGAGCTAGCGGTGACAGACGCACATTGCGGGAACTCATTGCCAGACCGTCTGGCTCACGAACAGTGGGACATATAACTACATCGATATTATAATTAAGATCCTTTACCATCTGACTAATAACCAGTGCTTGCTGGTAATCTTTTTGACCGAAATAAGCCTGCTGAGGCTGAAAAATATTAAATAATTTTGCCACAACCGTTGTTACTCCCCGGAAATATCCGGGTCGCGAAGCCCCCTCCAAGCGATTGGTTAACTTTTCAACCTCTACATAGGTTTGATAACCGGACGGATACACCATCTCGGGCTCGGGGACCCAGATAAGATCAACACCCTCTTGTTCCAACAGTCGAAAATCTCGCTCATTATCCCGCGGGTAGTTCGCCAGATCAGCAGGGCTATTAAACTGAACGGGGTTGACAAAAATACTGACCGCCACAAAGTTATTTTCAGCTCGTGCCCGACGGATCAAGCTTAAATGGCCTTCATGCAGATATCCCATAGTCGGCACAAGGCCCCAGCTCGCCAAGGGCTGCTGAAAACGAAACTTAACAATGTCCTTAATGGCTGAATAGACTTTCATTATTTTATCGGATACCCAGGGCTTGTTTTAGCTTTTTGATGCTGTCTTGCTGCTTGAAAGAGCCCTTTTTTTGGGCCACCTCAATTGTCCGGCCTCCCAGGACTTGATACAGGGCCAAAATATCGGGTGCCCCTTCTTTTAGCGCCGCCACATGACGCCGGATTGTCACAGCATCTCCTCTTTCAATCGGCCCGGTTAAAGCCGCCGGCACTCCCACTCGCTTAATGTTGGCAACCGTTCCATCCACCAGGGGCATAAGCATCTGCTGAGCCTGTTTGTCGGCGACTCCGGCTGTCTTGAGCAAGCTGACCGCCAAATCCATTAACGTCACAAGATAGTTGGAGGCTACAACGGCCGAGGCATGATACAGTACTTTGGCTTCGGTTCGTATTTGGACGGCAGTGGCGTTCATCAAAAGAGAAATCTGTCGCGCAACGGATACAGCCTCACGGTCACCCTCAATGGATATGATAATATCTTTAAACGGATTAGTGCCCGGCTCCACCGAGGCGAAGCTTTGCAGTGGGTGCATGGAACCGACATAAACTCCGCTGCTTTGAGCCGAATTTAACACTTCAGAGGAAAGCGCCCCGCTGCAATGCAGCACAACAGCTCCTTTATGGAATCCTTTGTTTTTAACGATTTGGCGACAGGTCCTCTCAATAACGCTGTCCGGGGTGGTAATGAAAACAACATCAGCATTCGAAATCACTTCCCATGGCCGTATGCTGAAATTGTTGGTTTTCAAAAGACCAGCAGCTTTCTTCGCTGTGGATAGGCTCTTGCTGGCAACCCCGGCCGGCCGGCACCCTTTCTTTATCAACTGTTTGCCCAATGACAACCCAACCTTACCGCAGCCAATGATTGCAAATGAAGGTTTCATATTAGTAACAATGCTCCTTAGCAGGAAAAGCACCACTTTGCACTTCCTTAACATAGCTACTGATAGCACTATATGCCTGCTCGTAAAGATTTGCATATTTTTTCACGAATTTCGGCACTTTTTGATCATTTAACCCAAGCAGATCATGGATCACAAGAATCTGGCCATCGCACTCCGGCCCTGCACCAATTCCAATGGTCGGTATCTTTAACTCTCGGGTAATCCTTTTCGCAATGTCAGCCGGGATACCCTCCAATACCACTGAAAACGCTCCGGCAGTTTCAACTTCCAAAGCATCGGCTACCAGGCGCTCTTCGTCGCGCTGAACTTTGTATCCTCCCATTTGATGCATCGACTGAGGCGTCAATCCAATATGGGCTTGAACCGGAATACCGGCAGCTGTAATTGCTTTTATGATTTTGCTAACCGATGCCCCTCCTTCCAGTTTTACTGCGGCTGCCTTGGCTTCCTTTAAAAACCGGCCGGCATTTGCAACCGCTTCCGACAAACTCGCTTGATAGGACATAAACGGCATATCTCCAATAACCATCGCCCGTTGAACGGCTCGGGTAACCAAGCGGGTATGATATACAATCTGATCCATGGTCACTGAGAGGGTGTTGGAACTGCCCTGGACAACCATCCCCAGCGAATCCCCCACAAGAATAAGGTCAACACCACATGCATCCACCAGATGTGCAAACGGATAGTCGTAGGCGGTTAGGGCAGTAATCTTTTCCCTATCCTGCTTCATTTTCAATAATGTTGAAACGGTTACCTGTGATGCCATAAGCATACCTCCTTTAATGGGGACATTGTTGATTAAATTGATTTATTTGCTCCCCCGTTTTATCAGTTTTGATTCAATAACATCGCTGACGATCCTGCCCTTTTCGATTCCGCTTACGATTAGGTTCCGGTGGGCATCCAGCCGAGCTCGACGCGGCAGTATATTGCTCCCAGTCCATAATTTTTTTGTCAACTTCATACCATATGAATGTTAACTTAATCAACATCGTCCCCTTTGCTGATGCCCGACAACTTACGGGTTTTTTCTACGCTCTATGTCAGCATTGACTTGACAAGTTATTTAAGAAAGGCCTAGATTAATTTTTAAAAATCACTCGGTCTTTATTTCACTCGCTCAACAGAATAAGCAAATACATTCTTCGCACCTGGCAGATTCATGAACACGACAGCGAATAAGGCACCCCAATCCGGGCGGCATCTTCACGGTAAATCCCTTGAAGAGGTCCATAGTAGCGTGGAGACCCGCCATCCCAATTTATGGAAGCGCATATTTGCTTTTGCAGGGCCGGCCTACCTGGTCAGTGTGGGTTACATGGACCCGGGCAACTGGGCCACCGATCTCGAAGGGGGATCACGCTTCGGCTATGCACTGATCTGGGTGATCCTCATGTCGAACATTATGGCAGTGCTTCTGCAGACCTTGGCTGCGCGTCTTGGGATTGTCACCGGAAAAGACCTGGCGCAGGCCTGCCGATCAGAGTACTCAAAAGCGGCCTCGTTCGCGCTTTGGATCATGTGCGAGATTGCGATTGCCGCCACCGATCTGGCAGAGGTGCTGGGAACCATACTCGGGTTGAATCTTCTTTTCGGACTTCCTTTGCTCTGGGGAGCGCTGGTAACCCTGTTCGTTACCTTCCTGCTGCTTGCGATCCAGAAATTAGGGATTCGAAAGATGGAAGCGTTCATTCTGTCACTGATCGGTGTTATTGCAGGTGGTTTCATTGTTAACCTATTTTTGGCGAAACCGGATTGGAGCGCGACCGCAGCCGGACTCGCCCCTTCCCTGCCCGTGGGATCTCTATACATCATTCTCGGGATCATCGGGGCAACCGTGATGCCGCACAATCTTTATCTGCATTCCGCGCTGGTGCAGACACGGCGGGTGTCTCGGACAATCGATTCAAAGTCGCAGGCTTGTAAGTATAACTTCCTCGATTCCGTGATCGCTTTAAATGGGGCTTTTTTTGTCAACTCGGCGATCCTTGTCCTTGCGGCGGCCGTGTTTTATCGTCACGGGATTATCGTAACCGAGATTCAGCAGGCAGACAAGTTGCTCGAGCAGCTTCTCGGAACCCAGGCCGCTCCCATCGCTTTCGGCCTGGCTTTGCTTGCAGCAGGCCAAAGCTCCACTTTGACCGGCACGCTGGCGGGACAAATCGTGATGGAAGGGTTTGTCAGGATTCGGCTAAGACCCTATCAGCGGCGCCTGATCACCCGCTTAATCGCATTGTTGCCGGCAGTGGCGGTAATTTCGATCTCGGGGGATGAGGGAACGTATAAGCTCCTGATTTTAAGCCAGGTGATTCTTAGCCTGCAATTGCCGTTTGCCATTGTTCCGCTGGTACATTTCACAAGCGATCATCTGAAGATGGGTTCCTTTGCCAGCAAATTGTGGGTGAAGGTGCTGGCATGGACCACTTCGGTTATCATCATTGCACTGAACGGCAAACTGGTTTATGACCAGATCGCGGAATGGACAAAGGGCGGTGCTCCTCTGTTTATCTTGGTTCTAATGATTGGCATGGTGGCGGCAATCGGGGTTTTCCTCGTTTATATTATCGCGCTTCCGTTGATTCGTGGGGCAAAAGGCTGGCAGGAAGAGAAGCCTGCCGGGGCTTTGCCGATCATCGAAGAGATCCAAACGTATCACTCGAAGCATATTGCAGCGGCGTTGGGACGCGATCAAAGCGACGCCGCGATTATCAGCCGTGCCCTATCTTTGGCAAAAGCCGAAAAGGCGCTGCTCACCCTGATTCATGTGGTCGATTCCGCTCCAGCCCAGGTATACAGCAGTGATGTGTATGACGAACATACACGTGACGACGAACAATACTTGCTGGAAATCGCAGCGGAGGTGCGTGCTTCCGGCGTTGCAGTAGAGATTGCGCTTCCTCACGGTGACCCCTCCAAAGAATTGATTGACTTTGCTGAATCTCACCGAGTCGATATGCTGGTTATGGGATCGCACGGGCACCGCTTGCTGGGCGACCTGCTGTGGGGACAGACGGTCGATCCGGTGCGTCACCGGGTGGAGATCCCGGTCATGGTCGTACGATAGAGGGAAAAACTTACCCCTTCGGGCAGGCGCAAGGTTGAAAATATTAGAAGCCCTCCCAAAAATGCCTTTTGGCCTCCCGCCTTTTGGCGGGATTGGTGCCTCGTTTCAAATCCTCGACAACCAACAGGTTGCCTGCGGTTTTAAACTCGGCCCCGCCGGGCCTGTCTCGGCGAAGCCAAGCTTTTCGCGTGGCGAAGACGGAATCTTGAACCAAAATCCTATTTTTGAGATGGCTTCTAGTGTCGTGTCCTACAAGTAATTTGTAAAATAAGAGTTGAGGTTATCATTCTTCTTTTTCAACAATACAGGTTTCAGGTGTCGGGTGTCAGGGTAAGGAACCTTATGACGTTAAGAATTATCAGAATTCGTATTCTGTCATCTTTTTCTGACACCTGAAACCTGACACCTGAAACTAAAGACATTGGGTTGTTTAAAGAATTCAACTGAACTCAAATATAACAAACT
>JARRJQ010000180.1:0-8315 GCA_037388985.1 Desulfobacterales bacterium
TGAAACCACTTCTAGTTATGGTTTCGACAGCTTCAATCTGAGTATACCGGGTCTGATAGAAGAATTTGGAAATAGCACCTCAGCTGAATTTTTTCACCAGCGCATTCACCTTTTCGACATAACCCTGAATATCACATTTGCGTTCCAACCCAGAAGCGGCCATGTAACGTATCTTCCCAAAAATCGGCCGTTCAGACCAGGCGCGATCGTGAACCCCGAAGACCCAGGCGACACCGGTATAAGAGTTGGCATCCCGTCCGTCGAGAAAATATTTATTGTTGATGGTCAGAATTGTTTTATATGCCTGTTCAGGTGTTTGGGACCATTCCAAAATTTTTTTACCCCAGTACATGCGCATGTAGTTATGCATAAACCCCGTAAACTTCATTTCCCGCATGGCTGCATTCCAGTATTCGTCATGAGTCTCGCAATTTTCAAGCTGCCGCTGTGAATAAAGGTATCCACGCCGGTCATTTTTATGTTCGGCCAGTGTCTTTTTAGCCCATGCCGGCAGGCAGGCATAAGAATCGTAGTTCGATGTATAGTAAGCAAAATTCATGGCCAGCTCGCGACGCACAATCAATTCCTCTAAAAAAGCCTCGCGGGCTTGCTTGAATCGCTTTTCGGTTTTAAGGACCTGTAAAGCCAGATAGAGAGGAGAGATTTGCCCGAAATGCAGATATGCGCTCATATGGGAGATATCGCTGGTCTGCGGCTGATTTCGATTTTCAACATAATGTTCAAAGCGGTGACGCAAGAATTCTTTAAATATTTTTTATCTTCTTGGCAACGGCTTCCAGGTTATTTAAATCAAGCCCGCTTATCTGAATGTTTAGGGAAGATTTCTTTATTTTCGTTGGTTTGAATTCGCTGAGATAATTCTTGAGGTGTTTATGAATTTTGGGTCGTATCGTGCGCGCCGCATATTCGGCTTTACCGGAAACCACCTCAACAGGTACCACCACGTCGCTTTCGACCTGGACGACCCGGCAATCCGCTTTACTCGCCACCGCTTTGCGCCACTGGCGCTGATGTCTTAGATATCCGTGGTCGCAGACAATTAATGATGCCCGCCGGCCAATGGAAAGCGCAATATCAGCCGGTTGGCCTCTGCGGACAATCATTTTGATGCCTCTTTTGGAAAGGGCCTGCTGAGTCTCTTTAAGCCCTTGCAGCATAAAGCTGTAATGGCGAAGATTGGCTTCCGGGTAATTGTCCATCAGCGCGAAAACAACCAAAACCGCCTGATCCATTTTGTTGGCCTGTTGAATCGCATATTCCAGGGCGTGATTGTATTCAACCCGCTGGGACTGCTGCATCCAGTAAAGCACGAAATCGCCCTGGCCAAGATCAAGATCGTTTAAAGGTTGTACACGCAAATGATGGATTTGCTGAGCGTTTTGGATAGCTGGTAACGGCCGCCGGCAAATACGCCGTAATCACCACCGCCTGCCATGGCTGACGCAAAGCGGATCGTATTGGCGTAAAGCAGCCAGGAATCGCTCCACTTCCTTTCAATGGCTTCATTATAAGGACTGCCCTTTTTATCGGCGAAACCGTGCTTCCAGATGTTTTCCATGATCTGGGTGGCGGTACGGGTTTTAGCATTGGTCTCGTCGATGGTATTCTCAAAGCGGACCCAATGACCGCCGACCCATGAAGAATCATGACAATTCAGACAGGCCGCCTGCATCGCCTGCCTGCGGGTGTCCCTTTCTTTTTTATCAATTAAATACGTCGATGCGAAGCCGCCATCAAAATCGGTCGGCAGCGGCATCCCATCTTTGTTGCGAATAATGGTGGTATCCGCCTTTTGCGGGTGCGGATGGGCATAAATCAGTCCGAAGATGCGCCAGGGCAGCCGATTATTCATTTGATGAGTCCTTTCAACCACCACCTCGTTATCGGTGTTGACCAATAGGCTGATATGACAGCTGGCGCAGGTGGGGGCCGTGAAATCTTTGCCAATGGTCCACGGCACGGCCTTAAAATCCCAGGCGGAGTGCATGGTCGAAAAGATGTTGCCGTGTTTGCTGGCGGCATAAACTTTAAATGCCGGCACATCGGGCCCTACGTGGCACTCTTCGCAGGTATATGGCTGGCGGGCCATTTCGATTGAAAAAGCGTGCCGGGTGTGGCAGGCGGTGCAGGCGCCCATGCTGCCATCCGGATTAATACGCCCTACGCCCTGATTGGGCCAGCCTTTGATTTTGGGAAATTCCAATTCGCCGGCCAGTTCGGTATCTCGGGTTTCATGGCCGCTGAGCTCAAGGCGGGTTCCGTGGCAGTAATAGCAGGCCTCGGCTCTGGTGGCATCATTGGCCGGCGCCAAATTAATTTTTGCCTTTTGGTATTGATTTTGCCCCAGGATGCTGTGCTCAAGCTTTTGAAAAAGTTTGTTATCGGCCAGGTTGCCGTAAGCATGGGCCATGATGTTTTTGGAGTACTGATCGCTTTCGCTCACGTGACAGATCTTGCAATCGTCGGGGCTGACAACCAGATGAATGCGGTAATCGATATGCTCAAAGGTGTCGGCATGCGCGTCGGGCCTGAGCATGTGGCACTCGGCACAGCCGACTGCGACGTTCTGCAAACTTTCAGGAACAGTTTTACTGGATACCTTGCGGGCAGTGCCTTTCACCGCCAGAGCTTCTTTGGGTGTGATTTTGGCGTGGCGGCTGTTTTGCCATTCGTTAACAATTCCGGGATGGATGGATGAATGGCAACCGATACATTCAGCCGTCGCCTCGCTGATCGGAGCCGCCGCTGACATTGCAGTTCCTGTGCCGAAAACATTCACCATGATCAAAACAATCCCAACCACATCTATCATCATCAACTCCTGAACTCCCGCAAAAATGTTTGGCAACCCCTCCACCCTCATTTGGCTAAAACCTATCTCAAAAAAGCGTCTGAGTGCTCATGGCTGTGTTGCGGCTCGGCTCAAAATGCTCACATACTAACGTGTATGCTCCGCTTTTTCGCCGAACCGCGCCTTTTGAACACTTTAATGTTTTTGGATCAAGACGTGAAATCCCGCAATTTGCGGGGGCCCTGAACCCTGATCCACTTTTTTGAGATGGGTTTTAATAAAAAAATGCCCGGACCGTCGGAGCGGTCCGAGAAATCAGATTTCAGATCCTATCCGGCAAGTACGATGTTCTTTTAGCGTAATGATTCCATTTACACAATTATAATTTTGTTTAATCTCAAGTCAGACACTGAAACGCGCATAAAATGCTCAGTGACGATACCAAACATTCTTATTGATCCGTGACTGGCTAAGAGACTTTTGGCGGTAACGCACAACTGCTATGAAGTTTGGGTGTAAAGCGCTTAGGTCCCGCTACAATCGGTTTGCCGATAACTCTGGCAATCGATTTCAGCATGCCGAAAAAAATCCATTCGTGGAAAGGATACAATCCATACCAGTACAGGATTCCTGCCAAACCCCTCGGCATAAACCGAGATAGCATCTGCAATTCGACCTGGTCACATCCACTTGGCGTAATTTGAAAATCCAGCAAAGCTTCGCCTGGCATTTTCATCTCAGCAACGAGTAATAAACGATGCGGCGCATCCACTTTTAAAACCCTCCAGAAATCAAGCGCATCACCCACGCCGATGATCGACGGGTGCCGGCGTCCACGCCTCAGGCCCACTCCCCCCACAACACGATCCAACATACCCCGGAGTCTCCAGAGCGAATTGCCAAAATACCAGCCTTTCTGACCCCCGATTTTGCTGATCGGTTGCCAGACCTGGTCAGCCGATGCCCTTATGCGCGCACGATAGCCGCAGTTCATAATGGTGCCGCCCGCCCACTCGGCATCACCGCAATAAGCCCACTCCGGTTGGCGCAAAGTCCCTGCATCCATCCAACAGGTATCTACCCGCTCCTGCTCTATACGTTGAAGCGCCAGGCGAATTGCCTCACGACAACTTAAAAGCTTCTGGGGAATTATTGACTGGATCCGCTTTTCGCTGCATACCGCATTGCTGGTCAATCCTTGAGTAAGAGGTAAGGCGATCGCGGCCGGAACCGGGCTGATCAGGTGAATCCAATACGCACTTAAAGTGGGGGTCAGCACGGGCACCGGTAAAATCCAGCGTTTGGGCAAGCCGGCCTCTTCGGCGTAAATATCTAATAGCGCACGATACGTCAGCACGTCCGGACCACCGATATCAAATGTTTCACCGATGGTTTCATCATGCGCGAGGCATCTCACGAGGTAATGAATCACATTGCGGATGGCAATGGGTTGATTTAACGAAAAAACCCAGCGGGGCGTTGTCATCAGCGGCAGGTGTTCGACCAAATAGCGCAGAATCTCAAAGGAAGCGCTGCCGGACCCCAAAATCATGGGTGTGCGCAAATCGGTGGTGGGAACTTTTCCGGCTTTAAGAATTTCAGCGACTTCGATGCGGGATTGCAAATGTTTACTTAATGGGGCGCCTTTGGCCTCGGCCAAGCCGCCCAGATAGATGATGCGCTCCATTCCAGCGGCGGCGGCCACCTCAGCCATGTTGCGGGCGGCCCGGCGGTCGGCCTCGGCAAACTTTGTCTTCTGGGCGATCATGGAATGCACCAGGTAATATGCTGCGCGGCAACCCTCAGCCGCTTTTTCAAGCGACGCACGATCGAGGACATCTCCTTGAACTCGTTCAAGCATTTGATGGCGGGCCCATGGGCGGCATTCTAGTTTGTCCAGCGACCTTCCCATAGCCCGTATCCGATAGCCAGCTTCAAGCAACGCCGGAATCAGACGCCCACCGACATAACCCGTGGCACCGGTAACAAGAATGGGTTTAGAATACATAAAAAAGTCCCTTTTCAATCAGATCGCGGGCTCGGCTTTAAGGAAACGACTCGAATTTGTTTTAAACGTGGGTTCTTAATTTCAGCGCAACCGGGTGCGGATTCAAATAGGTTTGCACCTTCAAATATTGCTGATCGTATTTACGCACATAATGATTGACCAATGTAATCGGAACCACCAGCGGAACAAACTCCTGACGATAACCATCAAATACTTCGAGCAACTCCTGCTTCTCGTCTTTAGACAACTGCATTTTGAAATAGCCCATCACATGCTGCAAGACATTTAAATTCTTTTTGGGCGTGGTCTTAAGCATCAGGGCTTCCATCAAGATGGCCTCATACCGACTGTATAATTCTTCCTTCGGCATCTGTTTGCCTTCTGCTACCAATTTGCCCATCAACTTAGCGTGTTTCGGACTATGGGAAAGAATTAAAAGTTTGTTTCGGGTGTGAAAATCGACCAGATTGGACAAGCTTTTGCCTTCAGCAATAGTCTCCCGCCATCGCTGCAGCGTAAAAATTCGCTCGATGAAATTTTCCCTGATTTTCGGATCATGCAAACGGCCGTCATCCTCTGCGGGAATCAACGGAAAGTGTTCCATAAAAGCTCTGGCAAACATTCCGACACCCTTTTTTTCCGGCATGCCCTTTTCGGAATAAACCTTGACCCGGATCATGCCGCTACTGGGCGAATCGCTTTTGAAAATAAATCCGCAGAGATCCTCTTTTTCCAGCTCCTTTACCCGTTTTGCGGCCCAGCGAAGCATTCGATCCGTGTGATCAATTTTGGTCTTAAACGTCATCAGGCGCGGGTTTTGCGGATCGCCTACCAAGCGAAACGATTCCCTGGGAATGCCGAATCCGGCCTCGACCTCCGGACAAACCGGAACGTAGTCCACGAACTGGCCCAGCGTGTCCGTTAAAAATCGATCCAGTTTATGTCCGGCATTCCAACGCACTGAATTGCCTAGCAGGCAGGAACTTATCCCCAACCGCACGCGCTGTTGCATCAGTAACCTCCCCTGTTTTTCTTCATCAAATAACAGCCCAATCTAAAAAAATTTTGATTCCCTGAAAAACTTAACTATGATAACCATAAGAGATCTATTAAAAAAGTATCTGCATCGGAGACTAAATGATGCTAAAAGAAATGAAAAACCTTGCCAAAGAAGAAACTATTTGCGTGCTGGCAACCGTCAACCGGGAAAAGCCGTATTGCTCGCTGATGGCTTATGTCACCGATGAAAATTGTGAAGAGATTTACATGGTGACCCTCCGAAACACTCAAAAATATAAAAATCTGAATGAAAATCCCGCCGTCAGCCTTTTAATTGATACCCGCGAAAAATCCCCCCGCTCTGCGGCAAAGGCGCTTACAGTGGAGGGTGTGTGCATTAAAATAGAAAGTGAAGAGAAACGAAAAAAGGTCAAGGCAAAACTGCTGGCCGCCCATCCTCATTTAGACGGTTTCATCAATCATCCCGAGGCTGAAATCTTGTGCATTAAAATCCGTTCTTTTCTTCTGCTCAACGGATTGCTGGATGCTCATTTTGAACCGATCAAAAGCTGACAGTGTGAATTTAAAGCACCTTAATCCTAAATAGTGAATCAATTTCCGGCACCGACAAGCGGCAGTTCCTTGTCCAGCTTAAAAAACACTAAAAATTTCGCTTCTTCTTTTTCATCTAAATATTGCCGGCGACGAAGAGAATCCAATAGCTCACTATCTTTTTCTTCGCGCAGCTTGCTCATAAATAGTCGCTTACCCTTGTAACCGGGACCATCTTCGATAAAAAGGAAGGTTGCATGGGGATTGGACTGCAGGTTGTGGTGCGTGAGTCGATCACGCATGATGATCGCCAGGGTTCCATCTTCCATAAAGTGAGGCCTGGCATAAATTGCCGCATCTACTTTGCCGTCAGCATCAGCCGTGGCCAACACCCCCACCCCTTTTGCGTTTTCAAAATATTGCTTCAGTTCCATAATAGACTCCTTTGTTAAAATTAGGTGTATAAAGTGATACGTTTGTTTACACAATTTTTTGAAAAAGATCTTTATGATTTGAATACCCAACACTATAATGCAGAAAAACGCAATGAAAAGGGTGTAAAGTGCAGAGACGGCTATGAAAATCATACAAAATTTGTGGCAGGTGGGCGGCGGCGGTTTAACCGATCCGGCGGATGCCGCTGTTTACCTGGTGCGGTTCGGCCAACAGGCAGCTTTGATTGATGCGGGTTGCGGCAGGGACCACCAACGGCTGGTTGATAACATTGCCTTGGTTTTACCATCAACCGTTGAAATTCCGTATTTGTTCCTGACCCATTGTCACTATGATCATGTTGGAGGCGCATCAGCTTTACGAGAGCAATATCGGTGTCAAATCGTTGCGCACCAACTGGATGCGACATTTCTAGAAACCGCAGATAACCAGGTGACCGCCGCTTCGTGGTATGGAGCAAAAATGAGAGGGTTACCTATTGATTACAAAATCCAAGGCCACAAAGAAAAAATTCGAGTCGGTGATGGAGAAGTCCGGGCATACCATTGCCCTGGGCATTCTCCGGGGTCGCTGGTATATCTGGTTGAACTTGAAAACCAACGAGTACTTTTCGGTCAGGATGTTCACGGACCGCTGCATCCCTCTCTGCTTTCAAATAGCAAAGATTATCGACGAAGTTTGGCATTTATGCTGGGTCTCAAAGCGGATATTCTGTGCGAAGGGCACTTTGGTGTTTTTAAAGGAAGGAAAAATATCGAAAAATTTGTCAGGTCATATATGGTTGCCGAACATTAGAAGCCATCTCAAAAAAGCGTCTGAGTGCTCATGGCTGTGTTGCGGATCGGCTTCCCGCCATAGGCGGGAGTCACATACTAATGTGTATGCTCCGCTTTTTCGCCGAACCGCGCCTTTTGAACACTTTAATGTTTTTGGATCAAGACGTGAAATCCCGCAATTTGCGGGGGCCCTGAACCCTGATCCACTTTTTTGAGATGGATTGATGAACAGCCCGGCTTTGGTCGGGCCGATTTGATTGATGCCTTCATAGAACCAGACAAATCCCAGAACGGTTCCGAAAAAACCCAGATAAAAAATATTCCACCAATCAGACATTGAATAATTAATGCAATTTGTGAGGCCTTCCCTGAGGGCCGGCATAAAGAGCAAAATGGTGCCGGTCAACGAACTGTAAGTGACGGATGCCAGTGGAGAAAGACCCGACATGACTGCTTTGCCGAGCAAAGAAAAAACAACCCAGCTGGCGACGCACAGAAATATATAAAATTCGCCCCACCCTATGTTGCCCTGAAGGAACTCACCGAAGTTTCCTCTGGATATGGCCACAATTGCGCCGGTCACCGAAATCAGAATACCCGCAATTTGCGGGGGCCCTGAACCCTGATCCACTTTTTTGAGATGGCTTCTATAAGCTCACGGCCGATTCGTTAAATAAACCCCGGTCGTTACCAAGATCGTTGCAATAAGCAAAGA
>JARRJQ010000181.1:0-9165 GCA_037388985.1 Desulfobacterales bacterium
TATATCGGCAGGGATATCGAAGACGCGATTCGCTTAAATCTAATTAAACGATCTGAACTGCCGCAGGAAAGTGTCAAAAGGTTAGGAAACACCAACGGCACCATTGTATTTAATCTGGTCACCGATATCATCCAAACCAGCTTTCAAAAAGATTATGTCGCTTTTAGTCGAGAGATTTCCGGCGCTTTAAAACGATTAAAAAGATTTAATCTGGAAAAAATCTATTTGAATCACAGAGTAAAAAAGTATTCTTCGGATTTACGAAACCTCTTTAGGTTTCTGTTTGAAAAGTATCTGGGCGACCTTGAGCGTAAAGATCCGGCCTCGGTCATTTTTAATGGATTTCTTAATGGTATGTCTCGAACTTACACCGAAACCCACAGCAACGCTGAAATTGTGAGGGACTTTATTGCCGGCATGACAGATGAATATTTCCTGAGCCAGTGTCCGGCCTCGATGCGTCCTGTTATCCGGCGGATGTGAAACGAATGAAAAAAATCGCTTGAGTTTTCTTTGTAAAAACCGTAAATTAAATCAGGGATAATATTCCGATATAACAAATAAATTGAGGTCTACGAGATGAAAACCATGTGGGCCCCCTGGCGAATTGAGTACATTCTGGGTGAAAAAAAGGGCCGGTGCATATTCTGCTCAGCATTGCGCGATCAGGATGAATTGACCCTTTTCAAAGGTGAGATCACCATGGTTACGATGAATAAGTTCCCCTATATCAATGGCCACCTCTTGGTGGCTCCCGTGCGTCATGTTTCCACTTTGCACCAGCTGAACAAAACGGAAATGGGGGATTTGATGGCGACGGTGGAACAATCGGTGGGCATTTTGAAAACGGTTATGAAGCCAGATGGCTTTAACATCGGCCTTAATCTGGGTAAGGTGGCAGGGGCCGGTGTGGAAGAACATCTTCATTTTCATGTTGTACCCCGTTGGCTTGGAGACACCAATGCATTAACGGTGTTCGGCGAAGTGCGGGTGATTCCCGAACACCTTAAGGCCACCTATAATAATTTAAAGTCATACTTTGATAAAATAGATATAAATAACTAAAATTTAATAAAATTATTATTTTAACTTATAGCGCTATAAGGGATCGATAGATTGTCCGCAGGTTCAATTGTACAATAGGTCCCGCCTTGATCGAAAATCGACCCTGTGGTATTTTAAATAAAAAGCGGCGTTGCCCTGATTGATTGATGAGCCTTCCCAAACTAACTCCCATGATAAAACAGTATCTCTCTATCAAGGAGGAGTATCCGGATGCGATACTCTTCTATCGAATGGGAGATTTTTATGAAATGTTTTTTGAAGATGCCCAGGTTGCATCCCGGGTTTTGGAAATCACACTCACCTCCAGAAATAAGAAAGATGAATCACCCGTGCCCATGTGTGGCGTACCCTATCGCGCGGTTTCCGGCTATATTGCGCGGATGATCGACCACGGTTACAAGGTGGCTGTTTGCGACCAGATTGAAGATCCTGCATTGGCCAAAGGACTGGTCAAACGTGATGTTGTGCGGGTCATTACGCCAGGTATGATTATCGATGATGAGTTTCTGGACAGGCGCTCCAATAATTTCGTTATGGCTGTTGCCCGCCAGGGGGATTCATTCGGATTATCCTTTCTGGATATATCCACCGGCGATTTCCGTTTAGTCGAATCTGATGATCTGGCTGCTATGTTAGATGAATCTTTGCGCATATCACCGCGTGAGATATTGTTGTCGAAATCATCAAAGACTGATCCTCAGTTGTCATTCATTCGAAGCGCCCTAATTGATCGCGCAGTTACCTACCTTGAAGACAGCGCATTTGATTACAAGCGCTGTTACAACCGCCTGATCGAACAGTTTAGAACCATATCTTTAGAAGGTTTCGGGTGTGAAGGATTATTTGCCGGGGTGTGTGCAGCCGGCGCTCTTGTATATTACGTTCGTGAGACTCAAAAGCAAAAAACTGAACATTTCACGCGCCTGTTAACGTATTCTTTAGGCCAATACCTTCAAGTGGATGATACCAGCTGCCGCAATTTGGAACTTGAAAGAAACATTCGCTCAGGCACCCGTCGTGGCACACTGATCGGCATTATCGACCATACCCGGACGGCGATGGGAGCCCGTTTGCTTAAATCATGGTTACGCTACCCGTTGATTGAAATTAATGACATTCAAGAGCGTCAAGCGGCAGTCGAAGAAGCCAAAGACAACCTGCAAATCCGTCAGGACATTCGTGAATACCTCAAAGCGGTTCATGATCTCGAACGGGTGGGCAGCAAAATTGTTATGGGGCACGCCAATGCGCGAGACCTGATTGCCCTGAAGCGATCGCTATTTGTGTTACCGCAAATACAAAAAGGGCTTTCAGAGCTGCAGGCCGCACTTTTTCAATGGAATGAGAGTATCAATCCGCTTTATGAACTGGCCGAAGTTGTCGAAAAAGCTATTCGGGAAGATGCGCCGCCAACAATCAATGAAGGCGGCATGATCAAAGCCGGCTACCGAAAGGATCTGGATGATCTGGTAAAAATCAGTCAAGACGGCAAGGGCTGGCTGGCCAATCTGGAGATTCAGGAGCGCGAAACCACCCGAATCAATACCTTAAAGGTAAGGTATAATAAAGTCTTCGGCTATTATATCGAAGTGCCCAAAAGCCGCGCAAGCGATGTACCAGCTAGCTATGTGCGCAAGCAAACACTGGTAAATGCCGAACGCTATATCACCGATGAATTGAAATCGTTTGAGACCAAAGTTTTAAACGCCGAAGATCAGCGGGCCGGCCTCGAGCTTGAACCCCGTATGACCAACGACGGTCATATTTACATTGAAGACGGGCGCCATCCGGTAGTGGAAAAAATGATCACCGGAGAGCGATTTGTGCCCAATACCGTTTCTATGGATAATGACACGAATCAAATCCTGATCATCACCGGACCCAATATGGCCGGAAAATCAACGGTTTTGCGCCAGGTGGCATTGCTGGTCATTATGGCTCAAATGGGATCCTTTATTCCGGCCAAAAAGTCCTCAATCAGCATCGTCGATCGGATCTTTACCCGGGTGGGCGCTCTGGACAACCTATCCCAGGGACAGAGCACTTTTATGGTCGAGATGCAGGAAACAGCCAATATTCTCAATAATGCCAGCAAAGACAGTTTAATCATTATGGATGAAATTGGTCGCGGAACCAGCACTTATGACGGTTTGAGCATTGCATGGGCGGTTGTTGAGTATTTACATGACCTGCATCAAACCGGCGTTAAAACGCTGTTTGCCACTCACTATCACGAGCTTACCGATTTGGCCCAGCAAAAACAGCGGGTGCAAAATTACAGCATCGCGGTCAAAGAATGGAACGATGAAATCATATTTTTACGCAAACTGGTCGAAGGCGGGACCAACCGCAGTTACGGCATTCAGGTAGCTCGCCTGGCTGGCATTCCCAGCCGGGTCATCGGCCGAGCGAAAAGAATTCTCTACAGCATTGAAAATGAAGAAAAGGAGTTAACCGAATCGTTTTCCGATAAAGGAAACACCAAACAGGGATCGGTGCAGATGAATTTGTTCGGCAAAAAAGAACATTTTTTCGTTGAAAAGCTGGCCAATCTGGATATATCGAAAATGACACCTTTAGAGGCGCTCAACTGCCTGAATGAACTTCGGGAAAAAGCCAGAGACATCAACCAGTAAAGCCGTAGGATATTTTTTCGCCGTGCAACTATTGCTGTCAAATTCAAGAAATTGGACAAACGACGACTCGCACTGAGGGCTGAAAATAGATAGAAAATCGACTATGTCTGCTAAAAAAATTTTTATATTCACCATTGCTCTATTGATTCTAATTCACGGTTTCATTTTCTCGGCAAATTCGTCAGCGGCCCCCCGTGATGACTATTTTAATGCTGAAGCCTGCTGGCGCAATCTGCGTCAGAATTCCCAGAAAATGAAATATCGCCATAATTGGTTGCGTTGCATCAAAAAATACCAATCGGTTTACGAGCAGGAGCCCGCGGGTCCTTGGGCGGCTGCCGGACTGTTCATGTCGGGCAAAATGTATCTACAGCTGGCTAAATTTTCCGGCAGGGAATCAGATAAACAAGAAGCCCTTGATATTTTTCAGCGCATTATTGAACACTACCCCAACAGTCGCTACAGGCAGAAAGCCAGTCAGGAAATTGTTAATCTCGGTGGAACCGTCACCGTGCGTAAGTCCTCCATGCAGGCGAAGACGGCCTCCTCTCAGCAGGTATCTCCAAAGGATGCCTATATCAATGCTGAGGTCTGTTACAGAGAACTTCGTAACAGTCCGGCAAAAATGAAATACCGACAAAACTGGGAAAGATGCATCGATAAATTCCGGTCCGTCTATGATCAAGACCCTGCGGGTTCATGGGCACCGGCGGGCCTTTTTATGGCCGCTGAACTCTACCGTAATCTTCATGATCATTCCTTTTCCCAGGAGGATCTTGAAAGTGCGCGGTATATCTTAAACCAGATTATCACCGAGTTTCCTCAAAGCCGTTATCACGACAGAGCGGTGCAGGCAATCCAATCCATACCGGAATCGGAGCACGAGGAGGAAACTGCCGAATCCGATTCGATTGCTGAAACGATTCAAACCAGCGAAGATCAACAACAAGCCCCGGCTTCCTGGGGGTCTGCCGACGATAATAGCGCTTCTGAAGAGTCAACAAAACCGGTATCCGGCTCGATGGTTACGGTTACCAATTTGCGCTACTGGTCTAACCCCAATTATACCCGGGTTGTCATTGATGCTGACAGGGAAGCCTCTTATTATCACCATCTGCTGAAAAAAGACCCTTCGATCAACAAACCCCAGCGGCTTTATGTTGATTTAGCGTCAAGTCGCCTGGGAAAAAACATCCGTAAAAGCATACCCATAGGCGACGATTTGCTGAGCAACGCCCGTGCCGGTCAATATACACCGGATTCTGTCAGGGTCGTGGTGGATATTAAATCCTTTGAAACTTATAAAATATTTTCTTTGAAAGATCCGTTTCGGATTGTGATTGATGTCTGGGGATCAAAGGAAGACAAAGCACCTGAAGTACCGGGTCCGTCAGAAACCATTCAAAAAGGAGGGAAAATTCCTCCAGGATCGCTGACAAAACAGCTGGCTTTGGGTGTCAGACGGGTGATTATCGATCCGGGCCATGGCGGAAAGGATTACGGTGCTCCGGGCTATATTAAAGGCGTGCACGAGAAAAACATCGTCCTTCAGATTGCCAGAAGGTTGGCTAAAAAAATCCGCGAAGAACTGAAGCTGGAAGTTATCATGACGCGTAACAGCGACCGCTTTTTAACTCTTGAAGAGCGTACGGCATTCGCCAATACGAAAGGCGCCGATATGTTTATCTCAATTCACACCAACGCCAATAGAGATCGCCGGGCATACGGCATTGAAACCTATTTTTTAAATCTGGCCACCGATGAAGAAGCCATACGGGTTGCCGCCATGGAAAATGCCACTTCCACTAAAAACATCAGCGATCTGCAAAAGATCCTCTATGATCTCATGCAAAATGCCAAAATCAATGAATCCAGCCGGCTGGCGTCCTACGTTCAGAGTGCAGTCATTCGCCATCTGAAGCAGAATCGCTATGGACGCATAAAAAGCAAGGGTGTCAAACAGGCACCGTTTTATGTGCTTCTAGGTGCGCAGATGCCCTCTATTTTGATTGAAGCTTCATTCATCAGCAACCCCCGCGAATGTAAACGACTGGCTGATCCAAAATTTCAGGAACGCCTGGCCGAAGGCGTGGTGCAGGGGATCCGAACCTATCTAAAAGCCACCTCACCGACAGCCTATCGAAAACCATCTTATCAGACGGAGCCTCATGGATAACGGCCGTTGAGCATGACCGGAAAAATTCCAGATCCTGTGCCCCGTTTAACCCTTATTTCCCTTTAATCATCGGTGTCTTTGCGGCATCCACGGGCGCAATATTTGTGCGCCTGGCCGATGCGCTGGCTCTGGTGGTCGCCACATCAAGGGAAGGCAAGGCTATTTAAGGAATAGTTACTTTCCATTTAATTTAAAATTTGACAAAGCGCCCTTGATCCTTTAACAAAAAAGTACGTTTAAAATTAAAATTTAAGGAGGAAATTTATGGCGTACGAAAATATTATTTTTCAGGTCGATTCAGGAATCGCAACAATTATGTTTAACCGGCCGAAAGCACTCAATGCTTTAAATTCAGCGCTTCTCGATGAATTGTCACAGGCACTGGATGAAGTTGCCGCAGATGAAAACATCCGGGTTCTGGTTCTTACGGGTGCGGGAGAAAAGGCGTTTGTGGCCGGTGCCGACATTAATCAGCTGGCCGCTTGTAACCCGCTTACCGCAAAAGATTTTGCGAAAAAAGGCCACACCATCATCGGTAAACTTCAACAGCTGCCCATCGCGGTAATCGCAGCGGTAAACGGCTTTGCACTGGGCGGTGGCACGGAAATAGCTATTGCCTGTGATTTTATCTATGCTTCTGAAAATGCTAAATTCGGCCAGCCGGAAATCAATCTGGGTTTAATTCCCGGATTCGGCGGCACCCAGAGACTGCCGCGGTTAATCGGTTCGAATAAGGCCAAGGAAATCGTGTTTACCGGCAAAATGATATCTGCTGCAGAAGCCTTGCAAATGGGACTGGCCAACAAAGTGTTTCCTCAGGATCAGCTCATGGAAGAAGTTATCAAAACAGCCAAGGAGATTGCTTCTAAAGGCAAGCTTTCTTTGCGGACTGCCAAGCAGGCGATTAACTATGGATTAAATACAGATCTGGCCACCGGCATCCATATCGAAATTGAGGGCTTCGGCCTGTGCTATTGCAGTTCCGATGCTAAAGAAGGTACTTCAGCTTTTCTTGAAAAACGTAAAGCAGCGTTCAAAGGCACTTTAAAGGATTAGCCCGGTGAATGGTTGCCTCCAACCTGAAGCGGAGCAGTCCTCAAACGGAGTGCCCATTTAGCAAAGCGATTTCGTGGCAGCTGGTCAAAGCCTAGTCGGATTTTAATTTCAGGTTAGAACGATGCCGGACAAGAAAAACAAGCTTCAACTCATCTGGGGTATTGTGCTGCTTCTGGCCGGGATGGGAGTTTTTTTCCGCATTCCCCAGGTCATGCCTGAAATCAAAAAAATTGAGCACTTTGCCGCATATATTCCGTTTATCTATTTTTCCTTTTACTTGCTTGGTATTTTATTAATTGTCGGGGGCGGAAGAAAGATTTATCATTACTTGAAGCAATCAGATGATGAGAATTCAAACCCTAAGGAGGATGTGGATTAAATTCTTTTCAAAACTCTGTTAAATTGGTTGAATTTGTTTCATTGGTTCAATTGGTTCGGATTTAAAACAAATTAAACGAATCAAACCAATCAAACCAATATAACTTGAAGTGGTTTTAAAACGTCAGATTGCGTTCGAGAGCAAGGCGTCCTGCGGATTGAAAACGGAGCGTACACGTTAGTACGTGAGTATTTCAATCGGCGGGACAACGCAGCTATCGGACGCTAGATGGTGTTTTAAAACCACTTCTACTTCTGAGCGGCCTTTTTGAACTTCTCCAGTTGGGACCTGTAATAGGCGTGATTTCCTTTGGCCATCGCTAAAGCCTGCTCGGCTGCAGCAATCGCTTGCTGATGCATGCCGTTTATAAAATAGCTCTCAGCCAAGGTGTCAAAGATGTAAGACGATTGCTCAAGTTGCGCCGCTAAACGGGCAAGCATCAAAGATCTTTGCGGATTGCGCAGAGATTGATCTTCACAGGTGGCATACAGCCAGGCCAGATTATTGAGTACATGAGGATCATGCAATCGGAGTTCAAGCGCTTTTTCATAAGCGTCCCTGGCACCCCGGTAATCATTGCGGCTGTAATAAAGATCGCCCAAAAAGCGGTATAAATTGGGATTGTCCGGTGACTTGCGCAATTCTCTGGTAATCACTTTTTCTAAAAAGCTCTGATTCAACTTTTCTCCGATGCCCCCGAGGTTCAACTGATAACCAAGGAAGCCGATCAACAGAAATCCCGCAAGATAAATCCCGATGCTTTTTTTAACTTTTCGATTGTGCCGATGGATCCATTGCGGGTCTGATTCGCACTTCTGTAAGTAATCGATGCGCTCTTTAATGCTGAAATGGTGCCAGTTGGGTCGATCGGCGGATTGACCGCTGGTCATCACTATTTTTTTAAGCGTGGAGATCAGCGGTTTTGCGGATTCAAATAAACGGTAGACATAAATATCAGCCTGGCGTTCAAAATTGCGCATGAAAAACCCGAAAACAAATCGGAAATAAATGATAAAGACGACGATAATCACCAGGCTGAATAGCGTCGAAACAACGGTAGTTTGCTCAAATCCGGTTTTGTTGATGAACCAGGAGACAGGTTCAGCATAGATAATTCCAAAAAGAACGATATCAAACGTCAGGTAAGATATCAGCATGTAGCCGACGAAAAACAGCAAGTAGAATAGCAGGTGTTTTCTTTTGACATGGCCGATTTCATGAGCGATGACCGCATCGATTTCTTCTGGATCGAGCACTCGCAACAGGGAAGGGGTAATCAGTATATAACGAAATTTTTTGATGAGCCCCATGACGCCGGCGGTAATCATTTTGCCACCGAATATGGGCCAGTAGAGAATATCCGCATAGGTCAGGTTTGCTTTTTGGCATAAATTTTCAATGCGCTTGCGATCCTCGCCGGGTTCTATCGGTTTGCACCGCCAGAATTTCTGAATCATCGCCGGTCCCACGATCGCCACGAAGAAAAGGAAAATGAGAAAGTAAGTCACCTCGCCTTCGGTGGTGTCCAGAAAACGACCCGGCCATTCGAAGGGCAGGGCTTTTATCAGATCGGCACATCCGGAAAGTAAAAGCCAGGGAAGTAGTATCGGAGCAGAGAAGGTGATGTTTGAAATCACATAGGATCGCCTGGAGATGTCACTGCGGTACAGTTTTTTATAAGGGCCATAAGCGCATGCCCAGACAAGCGCAAGATAAAACACAAAAAGGCCGAGAAATAACAGGGCTTCGAGAGTGGGGATTTTATTAAACAACCAGATGTCGACTAAAAAAGAGGAAAGATTTAATCCATAGATGTCAATGGCAAAAATCAAAATTGCCATGATGGATTGACG
>JARRJQ010000182.1:0-5329 GCA_037388985.1 Desulfobacterales bacterium
CGTTGATTAACCCAACAGAGTGGAGCCATGTCATAGCGTCCGATATCTTAAAAAGGAAATGGGGTTCAATCCTTGCCTTGCGAAGTGTTGCCGATCCTCCTTGCTCTCGATCCAAAAGAACTACCAAATCGCCAACCTCACCTCCCTGATCTCTGACTATTTCGGCAGCTTCAATCGCGCTTTGGCCAGTGGTAATGAGATCATCAATGATAAGGACCCTATCTGACCGTTCGAGAATCCCCTCGATCTTATTTCTCACTCCGTGTTCTTTTCGGGCTTTTCGATAATAGATGAGAGGGATTCCCAATTTCTGGCTAACCACCGTAGCAAAAGGAACCCCGGCTGTGGGCACTCCCAAGATCTTGTCTATTTTGGCTTTTCCGATATCGTTCAGAACAATTCTGCTTAGAGAATTGGCAATCCAGTCCAAGGTAATAGGGCTAGAAATGGTCAATCTCAAATCGATATAATAGGGAGTCTTCTTTCCCGAGGTCAATATGTAGTCCCCAAACTTAATTGCGTTGTTCTTGGTCAAGAGAATCCCGATTTGCTTCATCAAGAAAAGCTTCTCTTCTTCCCATATACCTTTTTCAATGGCATCAAATTCTATCGTCATTCGGGTTTCACCTCTCTGGATATTTCTTATTATCAGAAGATCTATTAAGAATATGCCAGTCTAGCTTCTGTTAACCTAATATAGAATAAAAGGGAGATCAAGTCCCAACTGGGTCCCCCGGATATTTGAAATAGCGAAGTCGCAGTTTTTGGAAATCGCGCAAATGGCTGTCATTAGGCTTCAGGTGGCGTTAGTGGTGGCTTAAAGATTGGATAAGAAAGGGGACTCAGCGGTGCAGATCGGGGCTGCAAATCTAGTTGATCCGGAGGTCTCGGTGAAGGTCGTCGAAGGCTTGAGGAGTTATTGCCTGGAGAATGGGGTGAGCCACATCTCCGAACTCGTGGGCATACTGGAGTGTATCAAAACATTCATAGATGCCAAAACCTTTGGTATCTCCACTTAATCTGTACCCCATCGAAATAATTTCAGATTGTGATATCAGTTTTATATCCCAACTGTAAAATTTTTGAACCCATCTTACTATCCGCGATTGTATATTAGCCATACGGAATCAATACTTTGGCTGATGTTTATAAAGCGGCTATGAAGAGCCAGCCGCTATTTATTACATATATCATCAGGTAATCCCAAATATTTTCAAACCTCAAAATTGCATATTCCTCCAGCGACTCGCCGATACACTCATGTATTTTTCCCAAAAGGATGTTTCTTCTTTTTGCAGCATTTATTAGAACCAGACGTAGACTTGGATCCCAATCTCAGGGCACAAGACCCCCTTCCCTGAGCTCCGCCACAATCGAAGCGCCTACCACATCCACGACTGAAGCACCAGCATCGACAACGATAGCGGACCCTGTCGTATATGACGAATCATCGCTTGCCAGGTAAACACATATACCCGTGATCTCATCTGGGTCCCCAAACCGCTTTAGGGGTACAGCTGCTGTTATTCTTTCAAAGAAAAGCTCGTTCTCCATTCCGAGCCTTTCTCCAAACTGACCGAATTCTTTTTCGATCATAGCCGTTTTAACCCCCCCGGGACACACGGCATTGCAGCGGATATTTTGAGGTCCGTAATCCAGGGCCGCCTGCTGCGTCAACATAATAAGGCCTGCTTTAGAAGTGCAATAAGCAGGCATGCCCGGCAGACACCGCATGCCTCCCACCGAAGCAATATTGATAATTGATCCCCCGCTGCCTTCAATCATATGCGGTATGACCGCCCTCATGAGCAGAAACGGTCCGGTCAGGTTCACGGTGATAATCTTTTGCCAGTCATCAGGATCCAGATCTGCGACAGAGCCACTTCCAATAATGGCCGCATTGTTCACAAGCACATCGAGTCGACCTCCGAAAGCCACAGTCGTCTTAACCATTCGACCAACGTCACCTTCTTTCGATGTATCACCGGGACATATTTCCACCGTCCCGGATGGGAGAGATTTGGCCACCTTCTCAAGCATTTCCCGGTACAGGCCAGAGATACAGACCATTGCTCCCTCTTCAACAAATCGTCTGGTGATTGCTGCACCAATGCCTGTACCTCCACCGGTAACAAGTGCGACTTTTCCTTTTAGTTTCATAACTATTTCTCCTTTAAGTCATTTTCCATCAGACTATTTATCTGCCGGTCTTATAAGGGCTCAAAAGCATCTTGTATTATCCAATTTTACCCTTTTATCCCCTTATACGCCTCCGCCTTAATTTAGGTGAGATAAATTATCTATGGTGCTCACAATGGCTAAAATTTAAGAAGAGGCTGCCTTAATAAAAAGAGATTCGTTACTTCGCGCAGATGCCTCCATCTGTTACGATCATCTGTCCACACATATAGTCGGATGCCTCGGAAGCGAGGAAAATGGCTGTTCCCTTTAGATCCTCAGGTTCCGCCATCTTCCCCATGGGCACATACCCTTCGACAGCTTTAACAAATTCCGGATCATCACTGCCCCCTCCTAACGCCGTTCTATAAAAACCCGGGCAGATCGCGTTCACATTAATGCCTAAAGCCGCATATTCAAGACCGAGTTCACGCGTCAAATTGACGACGGCCCCTTTGGCCGAGTTGTATGCAGGTACCGGAAATAATCCTGACGATCCGACGAGCCCCCAGATAGAGGCGATATTGATGATCTTGCCGGACTTCTGACGAACCATGATTTTTAGCGCTGCTCTTGCACAGTAGAAGACGCCTTGCAAATCCACATCCAGTATACGGCTCCATTCTTCCGTGGTGTATTCATGAAGTGGTTTCGGGTCTTTCTCCGCGATGCCGGCGTTATTGAAGAGAATGTCCAAACGGCCCAAGGTTTCTTCGGTTTTTTTCACCATTTTTTCGACATCCGCCTCCTTTGTGACATCGCAGACAATCGATATAGCCTTTCGACCGGTCTTTTCGATCTTTCTAACCGCTTCGTTGAGCCCTTCGGTGTCGATATCCGCACACGCGACATCGGCGCCGGCTTCGGCCATCGCTTCGGCGAAGGCGAGTCCCAAGCCGTTAGCACCACCAGTGATCAATGCAACTTTCCCCTCGAGATTGAAAGGTTTTGGAAATGACATGTCATACCTCCTGCACTGAATGATTTATCAGATTTAAAAGTTCCATCGGATTTCTTGTTTGTCTACAAAGATAAAATCACTCTCATCATTTAACAGATAATTATAACAGTGATTTGTTGATTTTGGTCTGACGCGCGAAACCCATAGCATCCTCCGGTACCAGCAACATAATACAGATCAATAAAATACCTTGGATGATCAGGCTGATTTCAGCGTATCTGGCTAGAAGGAAATATATAAAAACAACGATAATTGTTTCAATAATCGGTCCCTCTTCGGTAGCTTCCCCTCCGATGACGGTAGCGAGTATAATTGCGACCAGCCATTGTATGTTAAAAGGGCTGACCGCCTATATAAGTCACTGGAAGATACAGAAGATAGTCCCGGCTATTCCGGTCGCAAAGAGGGTAAAAGCCTATTGCACATACGGTGAAGTCTTGAAAATGGAATAAAGGTCCTTGATGGCCTGATATCGAGCAAGCGTAACGTTTTTTGGCCAAAGATTTATACAACGTTAGGGTTTACTAAGATGGCAGCCTTTTAAAAAGGCTGCCGTTTGTTCATTGCCGATAGAGCCGCGCAAATGGATTTACATGAATATTAATCAGGTCGTTCTACCCTAGCCCTATCACTTGATCAATTCGCAAAAGGCTCTCAGGGCCGCAAGAGAAAATTGATCTGAGATCTCTTGGTGCGTGGAAAGGAATAATGGAGAGGTCTTATGACTCACGTCCTCCAAGAACAACCTATGAGCTTTTCTCTGCTCCACGAGATTTACAGTTTCGTTAAAAAGTTCATCAGGTATTGTAACGCCTGCCGCTATCGTTCCTTGGTAAGACTGCGGGCAGGACTTATGGTCAATCAAGAAAGCATCAAACTGATCGAATTTCTCTAAAGTTGTTAGATGATCCTTATCAACCGGGATATCATTCACGACCATTATCATGTGTTTATTATGGTAGGAGACGATATTTGAGAGAGTATCGGCCAATTGGCTGATTTTTGTCAACGTAGGATTGTCGCTGTTGTGAAGTGTCTCTAAACTCTCAATAAAGGTTATTAAAGATATGTTGAGTTCCAACAATGAGGAAGTCAGCTTTGAGAGTATCTCTGCCACACCATCCAGGAGTTCACCCCATGCGCTGCCATTCAGTTGTGGGATTGAAAGCGACTGCGTGATTTGTTCGCTAAAAGCAACCGGGCCGGGTAGAGAGACTGAAAGAGCTATCTGATTTTTTAAAGTTAGACCGATACGAGTGACGCCCTCGAAGAGAGCCGTATACATCTGACTCCCCTGGTCAAGTTCAACGGACACGGGATTCTTTGAAAGTTCGCATGCGCCGAGAGGAAACTGATCGGGGAAACCCATTACGATGGCGTCCGGAGAGAAAAGGTTGAAACACTGGGTTACGTTGGAGGCGATCAACCCGGGATCAGATAGCTGCTCAATGACCGAGCGTTTTATAACTCTTGGCCCGAGGGAAGTACTCCAAAGCATAAATGGGGGACGAAAGACAGCCTTGCCTTCGAAAAAATCTTCCAGCAGTTCTGGCCCATTTTTCTCTTTCTTCATGTATTTTCCCTCACCCAGTTAAAGATTTAAGCCGGATCGGGCCATGTCCCATAATGTTGCAATATCTCTTCATCGGGCCTTTTTTTATTCCATTGTTGGATAAAGTCTTTGTAAGGAACTCCCCTCTTTTTTCTGTTCACCCTTTCAATTTCCCTCAGCTTATCGGTTTCTTCATGATTTACGACCAGTGTTTCTTCATCTATTGCGACTTTATAAATCTCTCGAGCCACCCAAAGAGATGTGATCTTTTCTTCGACATCCCTGACAACCAGTTCAGGATCCCGTTCCAGGGGATCACCGTAACTACCCCCTCCAAATGAGGTTTGGATGAGAACATCCCCCTTTTTGATCCACCTAGGCGATCTTATGGGGCTCTCTATTTTGTAGTCACCCTTAATGGATCGCTGAGTAACAAGTTCATTTAATGAATAGGGTATATTAGGATCTGAATTCTCAAACATTTCAGGTAAATCCGTTTCTGTCACCTGAACACCCGGCGGGACCAGGGTTGCATACCCCCCAAAAAGCCCTGAATTGGGAGGAATCCTTGTTCCCCCCATGGAAGAGGCCATCTCGAGACCATCCGCATTATGGGGAACAACAGCAATGGCTATCCC
>JARRJQ010000182.1:5395-13057 GCA_037388985.1 Desulfobacterales bacterium
CGAACCCGTGATTATCCGTCATGTGCCGATTGCGAAAAAGATACATGATTGGAATCTGTAGCTCATTGAACTCGGCATCCGGAAATATTCCAACAGGACAGTAGGTAAAGCCGGCGACATTCTCGCCGTCACGGTCATTCCTTGCCCCCGAACCCGCGGAATTGAGTTGGTCGGCAAAAAGACCGGCTATAGGTTGCCCCCACTGGTTAACTCCGCCATAGATAAAAGGAGGCGATGGCATCCACCATCCGGCACAACTCAGTTCATGGTGCTCGGTTCCAAAAAGCATTTTTGAAAAACAGACGTGGATGGCATAAAAGGCCACAAGCCCTGCGGTGATAACTGACATACCAAGGGCCGCATCTGCACTTGCATTCAACAGGCACCCGTCAGGGACGATGTAGTTAAAAGGGACCATGAGGCCGGCAGAGGGGGGGAGATCGTAATAGAAAAATTGGCAGAGGTAAACGGCCGTGGCGGCGGCAATAATATGAGTAAAGCTATTCCAGGGACCTAAGCGGGTCTCAGGAGAAGTCCCGGAAAAATCTAAGGTGATTTCACTGCCTGATTTTCTGAGGGCCAAAGATATCTTCATCAAACAGGGGGTTTCTCCAATTCCGTCTAAAAATATCACACTGCGAAATACACCGTCAGGGAGCCGCTCCACCCTTTTTCTGGCTGCCAGAGCGGCTCTTTCGATATTCTCGCGCAGCAGTCCAATAAAAAAATCAACCCCCTTTTTCTCTATGATCTCTTTAAGGATTCTCTTTCTGGCCCTCATACAAGCCGCAGCACGAGCTTTGGTATCTATAACGATCTCTCTGGGATCACGGACCATGTTGGCAAATAGATCCAGGATATCTTGCCTTAACTTAAAATTTTCTCCCACCTTAATAGGAGTGATATGCATGCCTTCATCATAGCGGGTTTTGGCTCTAGGGCTTTGACCTCCAGGATCCACTGCGCCGGTTTCACCCTGGTGGACGGCGGCCAACACCCAGGCAACTAGCTTTTCATCATGAAACACCGGCATAAAAAGCAGCATGTCCGGATTGTGAATTCCCCCTACTGTTGCCTCGTTGCAGAAAAACATGTCGCCATCCCGGATACCCACAGAACCATCCTTACTATAGCGTTCGATAACATACTTAATGGGGATCTGGCCCGTAATGACATGGATATGGGTCCCCAGCACACAAGAGGCCATGTCACCGTTGGCCGTGTAGATTCCGATGACAACATCACCAGATTGCAGCATCTGCGCAACACCCATTCTCACAAACACCTCTCTGGCTTCGGCACAGATGAGTTCTAATTTATAACTGTAAATCTCAAAATCAGCTCCCTGGACCAGAGAACTAAAAGCGATCTCTTCAGAGGTCGCTGGTTCAGGTTTCCACTTTTCACCCAAATCCACCTTTTTGCCCATATTATGTTTGCCTCCATCTTGCTTTCAAAGAGTTATAGCTACAACACTTCAATAACCCCGTTCATAAATTCATCTGTCTGATACTTGTATCCTGGTGGAATGACAATTGTCGTATCTTTGGCCTCCACAATAGCCGGGCCTTGAATCTTGTTTCCCGGACCAAACAGCCCTCTCTGATAGATGGGTGTTTCGTAGTACCCTTTTTCATCCCACATAACCGGTCTTTTTCCTTTTAAGGCCTCGGAGGCATCTTCTCCTTCAAGCGGAAAAGGTTTCTGCTGGTATTTTGATGACAGTGCTTTTGCCTTGAGAATAAAGGTTTCTACAGAGATACCGCCCTCAGGGTATGCGCCTATGGAATCATAGGTTTCCCCATAAGCCGTATCGAAAGCCTTGCATATTTTCGTTACATCCCCTTGTTCATTCATTAACACAAGGGGGGCTTGAAACCGCGTCGTATAGAGCTGCATTCCATAACGCATTTCCAACTCCAGTGTATAAATGATTTCGTCCTCTCCAAAACCTTCCGCCACCAAATCGGTCTGTGCTTTTGCTTGTAACCTCCTCACAACGCGATTGAACTCATCAATATCCTCTAAATAACCATCGCTATAAGGCTCCTTAAGTATAATATGCCTGGATTCCTCGTAAAGATGCATAATATCCATTTGAGAGGATCCGAACGCGCAAAAAACTGAACTGAATGGGAAGACATACATCTTGCTGATGTTCACGTGTGATGCAAAACCGCAACAGTGGGCAGGACCTGCCCCCCCAAGGGCAAAGATCACAAAATCCTGAGGTTCATATCCCCTGAGTGCGGTCTCCTTAAAGATCTCATTTCCCATGTGTCCATCAACAATTCTTTTAACCCTCAAGGCGGCTTCCTCAACACTGACCCCTAAAGGTTCAGCTATTTTTGCCATGGCTTTATAAGCCTTTTCCTTATTCAGTTTACGCCGTCCCCCCACAAAATAATCAGGATCTATAAATCCCAACAACAGATCCGCATCGGTCACGGTCGGCTCTGTCCCTCCAAGGTCATAACAGGCTGGGCCCGGCATGGACCCGGCGCTCTTCGGTCCTACTTCAAGAGCCTCAAAGTCGGTCCTGATCCAGGCTATGGAGCCACCGCCCGCACCAATGGATTTTGTTTCAATCCTCGACATATGAACCTGCCATCGATCAATAATGGGATCTAGCTGGTAGTAATTCAACTCACCACCTTGAATCAGGCCAATATCGAAGCTAGTTCCTCCCATATCCGCTACAATGACGTTTTCCAGCTCATACTGTTTGGCGACCTGACTGCCCCCAAAAAGTCCGGCAACCGGTCCCGCGTTGTAGGTATCAACGGCCCTCGTCCTGCTGGGCTTTGCCATACCGCCTGTACTATGGACAATAAGAATGGGTTTTCTATATTCCCGATCCCGTAATTCCTCTCCCAAACCGCTTATGTGATCCCCCATGGCTGAATGGAGATACCCGCTCAGTATAGCTGTCATGGTTCGAGGGTATTCACCGAGCCTCGGTGAAACTTCTGAACTCAGTAAAATAGGAAAGCTTCCCAGATATACTTCCGGGTATTCCTCCTCGATGACCTCCTGGACCATCTTTTCATGGATAGGGTTCATAAATGACCAGAGAAGGGATATCACAAATCCCTGGCATCCTCTGTCTACAAGATATTGAACTTTATTCAGCACCTCTTCCTTTTTCAAAGGAATCACTACCTGCCCAAAGCAATCCACTCTTTCCCTTAAACCGACAGTCAATGCTCGGGAGATGAGTGGTTCAGGTTTTTTCAATGCGACGATTTTTTTCTGTTCTTCAAGGGTCAGGCCATGAGCCCACTGGCTTCCTTTTCCTATGTAAATCGTATCCTCGAATCCTGCAGTTGTAATCAGCCCCAGTTTCGGCCCTTTCCGTTCTATAAGTGCGTTCATGGCGATGGTCGTGGAGTATCGAAAAACAGAAGTTTCCTGTAGTAGCGCATTCAGCGTAAGACCGCTTTCCCTGGATACCCCCTTGAGTGCATTTAGGAGCCCGATAGAGAGATTATAATGGGTGGTCGGTTCTTTCTGCGTGAAGATCCTATTATTATAGTGCATGAAGCAATCTGTAAAAGTTCCGCCAATATCAATATCAATTGTCGCCGGCATTCATGGCCTCCTTTGATCCCTTTTATTCCAATTTGATGTCAAAATTCTAACCGGCTCTGCTGCCTTCTTTTTCTTGCATATCAAATACCATGCCTGGCTTTCAGAGACTCAATATCCAGCTGGATATCGTTTATGGGTGGGTGTCCCAGGGGTAAATATTCGACTTCAATTAATAGTCCGCATTCAGGACAATAATACTCGAGAATTCGACACCATTTAGGATCCGGTGAGAACGTCACCTTTCCTTGTACCAGAGGACGATGTACATCAGAAGGCTGGCGTTCTGAAACAAGACAGCCCTCTTTATAGTTATTATAGCAGGACACCAGTTCCGCCCCGCATTTGGTGCAACACCACATCTCTGTTTTCAAATCGATATGGAGTCCCTCTGTAATTTGAACTTGCATAAGATAGCTCCCCCTTATCCCTTTGTAACCATGGCATTATCATAGGCATCAATGACGAGGTGCCAGGTTTTGTTGATGACGTAAGTGGTATCAGGCGCTTCCACTATGGCGGGCCCCTGTATTTCATTGCCCGGAACCAGTTTCTCCCTGGAAAAAACAGGTATTTTGGATTTTTCACCCTTGAGGAATATGGCACGCTCTCCTACGGATGCTTCCTTCGGATTTGCCGTTCCTAATGCAGTCGGTGATATTGTGCATGTCGCAGTTTGCCCTATGACATGTAGAATAAGGCTGTTGACCTCATCCGGTATTTGGTTCGCTAAAATGGCTTGAGTGACCATTTTTTTCCATTGCTCGGGTTCATTGCCCCTAACCTCCAGGACAAATTTTCTGTTCTCTCGACCCCCCATAAGCTGAAGCATAATACCCACATCTCCGTTATGAAATCCCTCCCCCCGCATATCAGAGAAAGCGCGTTCAGTTAAAGATTCTGCACCTTCCCTAATTTCATCCTTACCTGCCGCAGTGGTCCAGTTCTTCTCATAAACATGCAAAACATCCATAATTGAAAGCCCAAAGGCGCTAAATGCCGATGCCATCTTCGGGATGATAATCGTTCTGATCCCACATAAGTCTGCAAATGAGCAACAATGGGTCGCACCAGCGCCGCCGAATGCAATTAAGGCGCACTCCAAGGGATCTATTTTATGCATTTTGGTTATGGATTTTTCGATGATACCCGCCATCTCCCCGGCGGCTTGTTTTCTGATGTGTTCTGCTGCTTCTTCTACTGTTATTCCCAGAGAATCGGCAATAAAGGCGGCAATAGCCTGAGAAGCCTTTTCATAGCTCAACTTGAATTTTCCGCCTAAAAAACAATCCGGATGAATATAGCCTAAAAGGACATCAGCATCTGTCACTGTCGGCTCAGTTCCCCCTAAATCGAAACAGGCCGGGCCTGGCGTTGCTCCTGCGCTCCGGGGTCCTACTTTGATGTTTTTTTCAACAACCGTTGCTATGGATCCTCCACCAATACCATGATTGGCTACTTCCACCATAAAGACATGGCAGGGCAGACCACCAATCTCGATTCTAAAATCATGGGAAAACTCTCCTTTTGAAATAAATCCCAGATCGAGACTGGTTCCCCCTAAATCGGCGGTAATAAAATTCTTTATGTCAGGATAAAGAGAACTCAATGAACGACCGGAAAAGACACCCGCAGCAGGTCCCGACTTATAGGTGTTAATGGCCCGAGTTTTGGCAACCCGGGAAACGCCTCCTCCGGAATGGCCAATGAGGAGAGGATAACGAAATCGTTCTCGAACCAGTTGATCTTGGGCCTTGTAAAGAAAACGAGCCATATCAGTGTGCAGGTATGAATTGACGACGGCTGTATTGGTTCTTTCCATGTACCCCTTACGCGTTGTGACTTGCGTGGACAGCAGGACCGGCACCCATCCCAAAGAGTGTTTCGGATAATTTTTCTCTACAATGCTTTTGATCATCTTCTCATTAACCGGGTTCACATCGGCATTTCGAAAACTGATAACGATGCGACGTGCGCCATTGTCCAACATGGTCTCAATCGTTTCGATTACCTCACGCTCATCGGGTTTTCTCTTCACATGACCTTTTGAATCAACGACTTCAGCAACCGTACACAAGGTGTCGGTATGTAAAAAGTCCATCAGAAATCCGTTCTCGTCATTGATTACCTCGTTTTCAGCGCTCTCGGTCAGAATTAAACCGATCTTGGGGCCTGATTTTTGAATAATGGTATTTGTCCCGATGGTGGTTGCATATTTTATAGAGGCTGTTTGCAATAGAAGCTTTTCTATTGACGTTCCCCAGTAGTCCGCAATGTTAGAAAGCACCTGAAAGAGACCAACAGTTAAATCATGAGGAGTCGTCGGAACCTTGAAGATCTGAGTGACATCCCCTTTTATGACCACTGCATCGGTGAATGTACCTCCACAATCGACGCTGATAATAATTTCGTCTTCAGCCATTGAGGAAACCCTCCGTTCGCATGATAAACACTATAAGGAAATTAGATTTTTTAGAAAAGTGGAACTTTAAACCACACCCTTGACGAAAGGAAGAAAATGTTTTCTTGCATCACCCACGTGCAGGGCGCTTCAGACCCCCGAAACACTCATAAGCTGTCTATTCATTCACCCCCGAAAGGAGAAGGGCTTCTTGACATCTTTGGCAAATCGAGTAGTGTCAACTCGGTCATTCAAAATGCCCTTGCACCGCAGAAAGAAACCATTTCTCAAAACGGCCTTTGAATATGTGACGTACTTGCAGCAACTTCGATATTTCCCGGCTCAATGTTATCTACGAAACAGCCGTCTTTGCCTCAGATATTGCATCCTTTCTGTCCACCTTCATTGTGTCCGGATGACGCTGCACTTTTCAGTCATCGGTCACTTGCTTTGTTCTGAAAGAACCGACGATACCTCTTGGCATCACAATTAAAATCCCAACCAATATGATCCCTTGGATTAACAGGCTTAGGTCTTGATATCTGGCAAGAACAAACTGAAAAATAATCACGACAATGGTACCGACTATCGGACCCGCAATCGTACCCAACCCGCCTATGACTGTAGCTACCATGAGCAAAACCGTCCAGTTTATACTAAAACTGGTAGCGGGCTGGATGAATCCTTGTTTTACATAAAAGATAGCCCCGGAGATACCGGTCACAAAAGCTGCTAAAACAAAAATATAAAGTTTTAACCTGAACACATTTACGCCGGAACTGCTCGCCGAAACGTCATTTTCTCGAATAGCTGCCAACCCCAATCCGAGTTTTGATTTAAGGATAGCCCGCACCATGAAAAATGAACCCAACCCAACTAACAGAGCCAACCAATATATCTCGGCAGAACTGAGATGGCTAATGCCTTTTATCATATACCCCGCACCGCCACCGTATCCCCTTTTCCCGATCGGTCGCCATATAAGAAAGACAATTCTAAAAATTTCGGGAATGAGCAATGTTCCTATCGCAAAGAATATACCTTTCAAACGAAAGACCGGAATGCTGATCACCAACGCAAAAAGGGCGGCTATTATACCCCCTACAATAATCCCATAATAAAATGGCAGACCATTCCAGGTGAACACAACCAGAGTATAGCCAGCAAGACCCATAAATGCGGGTTGACACAGCGAAACAAGCCCGCAGTACCCAGCAAGAAGGTTCCACATGTTAGCGATAGCCAGTTCTAAACAAGTTTCTCTGCGTTACTTGTTTCATATCCTTTCCTACTGGCCAAAAAGTCCCTTGGGTCTGGCAGCCAGGACGATAAGCACAATGATATAAGCGAACAGTAATTGCCCTGCGGTGCCGATAATATGGCCACCGAGGCTTTGTGCCAAGCCAAAAATTATGCCGCCAACAAAAGTGCCGGGAATACTACCAAGGCCTCCTAACACAATAACGCCAAAGGCGATAACTAGAAATGATGTCCCGGAGAGAGGTGTAAACGGAAAGGTCAACCCGAGGAAAACCCCGGAAACAGCGGCAAACGATGCAGCAATACCGAAAGCATAAGCATAAATTCGTTCGATGTTGATTCCCATGTGTTCGGCTGCTTTCCTATCCTGAGAAGCGGCTGTTATGGCTCTGCCCAAATATGTTCTCTTGAGA
>JARRJQ010000183.1:0-6441 GCA_037388985.1 Desulfobacterales bacterium
CAATCGGTCGATGGTATGGGTCAGCGACATGGATGGCCTTTCCGCGGGGCATGCCGGCAGAAACCACTTCTCATCAAACCGGGTTGCCGGCTAACAGCGGCAGCCCGGCTGCTGCGTTGTTGACCAAAAGTCCTTTTAATGCGCCATTTTCTCAATATCGGACAGCACTTTCTTGCCCGGCAATCCCTTGGCCTCCAGTTCGGCCGCATATTCGTCTTTGACGGGCGCCAGCAGAGCTTTCCATTTGGCCTTTTCTGCGGATCCCAGTTCGATATATTCGATACCGCTGGCTTTGTTTTTGGCCTCGGCTTCCTTGTCGAATTTGTCCCAGGCCTTGCCGGTGAACTCAACGGCCCACTCACCCGACAGCTCTTCAAAAACCTTTTTGACGTCGTCGGGCAGGCTCTTCCAGCTATTTTCATTCATGACCACAAAAAAGGCGTCGTGGCCCAGATCGATATCGGTAACGTACTTGCTAACCTCGCCCAGCCTGCGGGAGACAAGGATTTCACTGGGCAGCGCACACCCGTCGATGACTCCTTTTTCCAGCCCCAGATACACATCGCCGATACCCATGGAGACCGGTGTAAATCCGAGCGCTTTGCCCATTTTGACGGCGGTGGCCCCGGAGACTCGGATCTTGAGCCCTTTTAAATCTGCCAGGGAGTGAACCGGCTTTTTGCGGGTAATCAGTTTAATTCCCGGAGTGGTATGCAGCCACAGCATTTTTACCCCCTGCCACTCTTTTTGTAATTCCGGAACCGTCAGGTAAAGCTGCCACAGCGCCTTGGAGCAGGCCAGGCTGGTCTGCAGACCCAGTTCCGGCAGCATGACGGTTTCGGTCAACGGAAAGCGGCCGGGGGTGGCATACACCAGTCCCTCGGAAATATCGGCCACACCCGAGACCGTCGATTCAAAGGTCTGAGGAGGCGGGGCCAGGGCCGATGCGTAATAGATCGTTATTTTAACTTTGCCGCCGGTTCGCTCTTCGATCATTTTAACCCATGGATTAATAACGTTGATATTGCGCAGATGCTTGGGCGGGGTGACCAGGCTCAAGCTCAACTCTATGGGCTTGGCCGATGCGAGCGGTGCGATAAAAAGCATACCGGCAACCATTGCGACAACCAAGATTGTCAATTTTTTTGGGATGGTGAACATGTTTTTCCTCCTTTGTTTATTATGGTTTTGAAGGTTAACCAATTTTAAAAAGCTTCTCGGCGTTACCGTGATAAAACTTTTCTTTGTCAGCCTCGCAAATCGGCAGGATGCCAAGGGATTCAAGGGAATCCTGGCTGGTTTCAAAGGGGTGATCCGCGCCAAAAGCAAGGACGTCGCCCCCCACAGCCTGATACGCACACATGAAAGCGGGGAGAAAATGCATGCCGCTGGAAGTGAAAATAAAATTGTTGCTTATGTAGTAACTGGGTTTTTGCTGGATCTTCGGCTTGATGCTCACATCCACCCAGGGCTTCAACCAGTAAAAATCAAGCCGGTAGAGCCAGAATGGCAATCCTTCTCCCAAATGACCCAGGGCGATCTTTAATTTAGGATATCTGTCAAACAGGCCGCTGTAAATCAGGCGCAGTGCATGCAGAGAAGCCTCGGCCTGAAAACCAAAAGGCGGCCCTGCCAGGGGAAAACCGTAACCGGCAAATCCCTTTATGATATGCGGTGAGGGGATGGTGGGATGCAGATAGATCGGAACATCCAGTCTTTCGGCGGTTTCAAATATCGTCCAGTATTTGGGATTATCCAAGTATTCACCCTGAACATGTGAGTTTAGCTTGGCACCGCGCATACCGAGCTGGGTGACCGCACGCTCCAATTCGGCGGCAGCTCCGTCAGGATCCTGGGGTGCCAGGGCAGCCAAGCCAATGTAACGATCCGGATATTTTTTGACGACTTGTGCCAGTTCGTCATTGGTCTGTCTGGCCATCGCCGCACCGTCTGAAGGTTCAAACTGTTCGCATCCCGGTACGGCCAAACTCAAAACCTGAATGTCCACCCCGGCGGCGTCCATCTCGGCGATTCGTGCTTCACCCATATCCAAAAGTTTCTCTTCAAGCTTAAAACTGCGCGGGGCATAAATTCCTTTTGCCATGTGCAGCTTGATATTTGCATCGCTGACTTCTTCCCGGGGGGGTTCTTTTCGCGACCGTAAGTATTTGATGTAGTCTTCGGTGTAAAAATGAGCCTCTAGATCAATTATTCGCATATACGGATTCCTCCAAAACAAAAACGACTTCCATCTGTAATAAATAAACCGATCATGCATCCAGCACGGCTGGCCGCCGTTTCACTTTTCCGAGACCTCCGTGCCGAATTTTTTTACCGGCGTAAGAATCCTGGTCAGCGTCCGGGAAGCTTGCGCCTCCCGGACAGCAAAACCAGACCTTGATTATTGGTCCCTGAAGGGTTCAAGAATATCGATAAATTTATTGCCGATCGGGCCGGACACTTTACGCACCTCAGGATACAAGGAATACGCATCCTTCAGATACTGATTTTTTTCGGTTGCATTTAAATGATAGATTTTCCCATTCTTGGAAAGAACATCTTTTTTCAAATTTTCGTAGTGCTTTAAAGTTTCAGTATAGGTCCAGGGTTTAACCTCGTTGCTGGCCTGATTAAAAATATCCTGATCGGTTTTGCTCAGTTGCTCCCATTTCTTGAGGTTCATCGTGACCACTTCAGCATTGTTGCTAAACCCCGTATCAGTGTTATAGGGCGCGACTTCAAATAACTTCAAACCATAAATAATATCCCAGATCAGCATATACCCATCGATAACCCCGCGTTGGAGTGCCACATATAGATCGGCCGGGGGCATAAAAACCGGGCTGGCACCCCACATTTTTCCCAAAGTCGACTGCCAGCGGCCGGCCAATCTCATTTTCTGCCCTTTCCAGTCTCCGGGCTTTTTCAAAAACATTGTTTTATCCGCGAAAATGCAGGACCCGCTGTATTGAATCATCAGGGGGTGAATCCCCTTCTGTTTAAAAAGCTCAATCATGGTGGGCATGACCGCTTCTTGCATTTCTAAAAATTTATCGAGCTTGTAGGCTCCATAAACCTCAAAAATGCTAAGTTCGGGAATCTTGCCGGTAATAAAGGATACGGGACCGGTTGAAATATCGGCGATTCCTCTAGCGACTGCATCAACGAACTGGGGTTTTTTGATCAGGGATGTACCGTAAAAATACTTGAACTTCACCCGCCCGTTAGTGCGCTGTTCGATCAAATCGCCCATCCGTTTAATGGTTACCGCCTTCATATCTCCGGGCGGGTTGGCAATGGCAGCCTTCAGGACCATCGGATTCTTTTCATCGTAAGCAAATGCCGGACTTGAAAACGCCAGGGACATCCCCAGCGCAGCTGTGAATACACCTGCGCTCAATTTCCAATACATCGATTTCATACGTTGTACCTCCTTTATTAGATGTGAATTGACTTTTTCATGCAACCCCTTCATTTGGATCAGGCGCGCAGTCAAAACATCGAACTGTTCGATGCGGCTAGGTCATACCCAGCTGACCGGCATTGCGGTAGTAAATCTTTTCTTTTTCCGCCGGTGAAAGGGGCAGGCTCTCCAAAAATTGCATGCATTCTTGCGGATCTTCATAGGGATAATCGGTTCCCAGCAAAATGCGGTCGATCCCCAGGGCTTCAACCGTGCATATAAATGCCGGCTGGTAATAATTGCCGCTGGTGGTGACATACACATTGTCTCTTAAATACTCACTGGGTCTTTTTGCCAGCTGGGGTCTCGACTCCGGATCAAAGGGTCGCACCCACGCCCAATCGATTCGCTTGTAAAGAAACGGCAGTGCTTCGCCGAGGTGCCCGAGGATAATTTTGAGATCGGAATATTTGTCAAACACTCCGCTGTAAATGAGACGCATCATGCACAATGCGGTTTCGACGCCGAATCCAAAAGGTGCTCCTGCAAGCACAAAACCATACTTTCTGGTGCCGGGGATAGCCGGAACGGTCGGATGCAGGTAAACCGGAACATTGAGTTTAGCTGCTGTTTCCAATATCGGCCAGTATTGTTTTTCGTCGAGGTAGGTGTCGCCAAAATTTGAATGGGTATTCCAGCCTGCAAAGCCAAATTGTTTCACGGCCCGTTCAAGTTCACCAGCTGCGGCTTGCGGATCTTTTGGTGCCAGCGCTGCGTATCCCATAAACCGGTCAGGATTTTTATTGATCATCTCTGATAGTGAATTATTGGCCTTGCGGCTGAGTTCAGTGCCGGCCTTCGTATCGAGCTGTTCGATGCCGGGAGCCGACAGGCTAAGCACCTGGATATCGATGCCGTGAGCGTCCATTCGCGCTATTCGCTGGTCGCCCACATCCAGCAAAGCATTCAACAGACCATCCGCAAAAGGCTGTCCCACATCGGCAAAATACCACAAGCGCCGTTTATGCGTCTGGGGATGATCTCGGAAGTTGGGATAGCCGCTATTGGCATACATGGCCTTGATATAATCTTCGGTGTAAAAATGTGCTTCAAAGTCGATTTTTTTCATTTAACCCCCATTTTGATTAAATACTTCAAGCCATCTCAAAAAGTGTTAGATGCATTTTTGAGATAGCTTGTTAAAAACCCATCCTTCCCGGAAGCCAGGTCGCCAGGGACGGAAAAACCATAATAACCGCCAGACCCAGCATCAGCAGCAGCACAAAAGGAAGGGAGCCGCCCACAATGTCCTTCATCTCGATTCCCGGGACAGAGCCTTTTAGAATAAACAGATTCAGACCGAACGGCGGGGTGATCATTCCCATTTCGACATTGATGGTTACAACAATGCCGAACCATACCGGATCAAACCCCAGTCGGGTGACTATCGGAAAAATGATCGGCAAAATGATGACCATAATCGCCATCGGATCCAAAAGACATCCCATGATCAAAAGGACACAATTGATAAGGATCATGATCGTCCATTTGGAGACATTTAACGCCGTAATGGTTTCGGTGATATACTGGGGGATGGTCAGCGTCGACAGCAAAAAAGCCAAAACGTTACCACCGATCACCAGAAACATGATCATCGCCGTCAGGGCCACCGTTCGCATTAAAGCCCCGTGGATGGATTTGACGGTCAGCCTTCGATAGAGCAAGGCGATCACCAGGGAAAGGGTTGCGCCGATGGCGGCCGATTCCGTGGGGGTGGCAATCCCGGCGTAAATGCTACCCATGATGCTCAGGGCCAGGACAATGAATGCCCAAACGTGCTTGATCGACGATACTCTTTCGCCCCAGCTGACCGCCTGGATGCGAGGCGCCAGGCCCTGTTTGGCCGTTGCGGCCAGGGCGATGGCGACACACAGGATCAACGAAAGAATGACTCCGGGGATGATTCCGCCGATAAACAGCTTGCCGATGGAAACTTCGGTGATGACCCCATAGATAATCATGGTGATGCTGGGGGGAATCAGGATGCCCAAGGTGCCGCCGACGGCAATCGATCCGACCGCCAATCTTTTGTTGTAGCCCCGCTTGACCATTTCCGGAATCGACACCAGGCCGACGGTTGCCGCGGTTACCGGGCTGGAGCCGCTGATGGCGGCGAACCCCGTGCAGGTGGCGATACTGCTGATAGCCAGCCCGCCCGGCAGCCAGCTGAGCCAGTTGTGGGCCGCCGTGTACAAATCATCTCCGATCCCGGAAAATTGGACCACTTCGGCCATGAAAATAAAAAGCGGCAGCGTCAGCATAAAAAGATTGGTCCCGCTATCGGCGGCTATTTCGGCAATCTGATATAATTGCGCCGGATCCAGAAAGGCGAGGATGCCGACGACACCCAAAAATCCGAGACAAAAGGCTATGGGAGTGCCCAGCCCCAGAAGGATGATCAGAATAACGATCAGAATAATTATAATGACACCGATTTCCATGACACGCGTGCCTTCCGTTTACGTTTGATCGCGGGTCTTTCCGCTGCCGAGCAACAAAATAATATTTCCCAAAAACGTCAAAACCAGAAGAAATGAACCGATCACCATGATAACGTAAATATAAGCAAAGGGTGCGCTTAACATTGTCGGCGTGGTCCAGTTTTCCGTAAAAGCCGTCCAGGTCATAATGGACGACTGCCACAGGAGCACCACGCTGAATATCAATGCAAACAGCGACGTAACGGCATCAAGTATGCGTCTGACTTTGTCACTAAAATAATCCAGCAAGAAGGAGAGCCGGATGTGCTGGCCTTCTTGGAGGGCATAGGCGGTTGCCAAAAAAAGAAGGTAGAGAAACAGATAGGAGGAAACCTCTGTTACCCAGATGCTGGGTCGGTTAAAAAAGTATCTGAGGAATACGTCCACAAAGATTGCAATAGTTATAAACAGAAGAATAACTCCCGATAGGGTGGCGGCGATGATGTTGATTTTTTTAACGCCATCAAAAATTTTCTGTATTCTAGTGCCTGTCATAAA
>JARRJQ010000184.1:0-15595 GCA_037388985.1 Desulfobacterales bacterium
ATGATCTCGATGAAAGTCGGCAGCATAACCGTCAGGGCCACAATCCATTTGTTGGCCGGGTGTGTTTCCACAGATGTCGTCATTCTTCTGACTTTAGCGTCGCGCTTGCGTCTTCAGGCCGCAGCGCCCTGCCGTTGCGATCCGAAGTGTTCACAGTGACTTCCAAAGACAGCCCCACCCTCAGCGGGTAGTCCGGCGGAGGTGGCGCATCAAAAACGATTTTTACGGGGACGCGTTGCACGATCTTGATCCAGTTGCCGGTTGCATTCTCAGGCGGAAGCAGCGAAAAAGCGGCGCCGGTGCCTGCTCGAATCCCGAACACTTTTCCATGATAAACATAATCCGGATAAATGTCCGCCTTAATAACGGCCGGCTGACCGATACGCACATCGGTGAGATCGGTTTCCTTAAAATTGGCTTCCACATAGATTTGCTGCAAAGGGACAATCGCCATGAGGGCCAGACCCGGCTGAACACGATCCCCGACCTGAATCGATTTCTGTGCCACAAATCCGGCAATGGGGGCCGTAATCGTACAGTAAGACAGGCTTAATTTCGCGGTATCCAGCTCTGCCCGAAAACCGTCACGCTGGGCCTTCAAAGAAGCCAGCTGGTAATGCAGGATATCGTTTTTATAAAGATCAGCGCGGGCTGATTTCAATTGTGCTTCAGCTACATTAATTTCTTGTTGGATGCCTTCCAGGGTAGCATTTTCTGAAGATATCTGGGCCGCGACCGCGTCCAAATCTGCCTGAGTTTGTTTAAATTTTGTGTGCGCCTCATCCCGTCGCTCCGCCGCGACGGAACCGCTGCGAAAAAGTTGTTCAAAGCGCTTAAAATCCTTTTCAGCCAAGGTGAATTCCGCCAATGCCGCCGCCCGTTTACTATCCAGTTCGGATAGCTGGTGCTTTGTGGCCAGCCGTTTGTCATAAGCGGCCTTTAGTGCCGCTTCAGCCGCCTCAATCTGGGCCGCTGTTTGAATATCTGTTTGAGAAACTGAAGCTTCTTTGGCCCCGACATCGGCTTCAGCCTGGGCCAGGCGGGCCTGAGCTTGCTGAACCGAAGCTACGTAAACCGCAGGATCGAGTTCCACGATGGTCTGACCGGCATTTACAAAATCATCATTGTCTACCAACACCCGCTGAATCGTCCCAGATACGCGGCTGCTTACCTGGGCGCTGTCGGCCCTAGCATAGGCATCGTCAGTACTGACGCGGTTGTACTCGAAAAACCACCAGTAAGCAGCACCTGCTGCCGCCAAAATAGCGGCCAAAAGCCCGAGCATGATGACTTTCTTCCTGTCCAGCCGCTTTTTGAATTTAGATGCGGATTGGTTGTCGCGATCATTCAATTCAGTCATTGCCTATTGTGAACTCTCCCCTGCCGGTGGAAATCCATCATCGGCTCCGGCAGCAACCTTCGGCTGCTTCGGCCAACCGGCCATATTTCCCAAAGAATTTTCAAATTTTACAACGAATCCTACACGACCGCTTTAATCCTACGGACTTTTAGATCTTATGCAGTCGTTTGCAATTCAAACGGACTTCTTCGGATATTGATCAATAGTTAAGGAAAGAGCTTAAAAACATCCATACGGTGAAACCTGTATTTGAGGCACACCAGCATGGTATATGACCGGCTTTTTACCGGAGCCAGGCAAGTAGCAATTTCCATCTGTCAAAATTGGTGAAATCAAGTATACAGCATAAAGGCCTCAATCTTTCTTTGAACGCTATCGCTGGTAACCTGGATAAATCTTACCGCGATTTTGCGTCAGACAATCACGGACATAAAAGTCAGCAGATATCCTACCTAAATATCGGAATGATTCCGATACCCGCTCATGGCAGAACTTCTTATGTTTAATACGCAAAAAAACGGCAAAGAGCTGTCAGCAGCTGCTGTTTTTACAAAGTGCCCTTATCCATGGATTTTGCCAGATCAATCATCTTGGCATTGATGGGATGGCCTGAGCAGCAGAGGAGAAATTGTCATGACAAACACAAAATGCAAGCTACCTTACATTTTGGTAGCGGATGACTTTTCATTGGAGGCACGTGCGGCTGCCGACGCAGCTTTGCAAATCGCACGAATTCAGGACCTGACAATTGAAGGGCTCTATGTTGTTGAAGAGGTCCTGGCTCTTGATACATATGCCAACTACCATTCCGAGCTGTCGGTTTTATCGAATGGATCAAATGATAGCAGCCGAGAACCGACCTCGCGCGCCGAACTCGTGCGCTGGTTCGAAAATCAGGGAAAGGTAGCGCTGAATTGGCTGGAGGCTGAAGGTACCGAGGCCGGTGTGCCGGTGACCACCAAACTGCTCGCCGGCGGTGTATCGGAATTAGTGCTCCGCGACGCTGCCCAAGCTCGACTGTTGGCTATTGGGCGCCGCGGTCATAGCCACAAAGATGATTCAGAATCCCTGGGACACAATTTCCGTAAAATCGCGCACCACGCACACTTGCCCATGCTCGTTGGAGGGAGTAAAACGCCTGCCCTGCATCATCTATTATTGGCCTATCACGGCCAGGCACACGCCGATGATGCCCTGGCTTGGACCGCAACACTGCAGCGTGACCTATCTGCCGATGTGATTGTATTAAGCGTAAGTGAAGAGACCGAATCCGGCCAGAACGGGGTGAGTTTGGAGAAAGTCAAAAAAAGCTTGGCACATAGCAACCTGTCTGCATACCGTTTCTTGACCGGCCAGGGGCAGCCGGCTGCTGAAATTGCATCCGTTGCGGCAGCGAACGATGTCGATCTGATCATCCTGGGCCATTATCGCCACTCCGCACTGGTGGAATGGCTTGTGGGAAGCACCGTGGATCGACTGCTACGGGCGTCTTCGTTGCCGGTACTCATCGCATAAAGGCCCGGATCGCATCAAAATCCGGAAAAAGAAATAACCATAACACCAAACAAAAGGGAGGAATGCTTTTCGGGTTGACAAAATTATTGGTTCCGGCGTGATCAATCTCGAGGGCAAACGCATCGGCACGATTCGTGACCTGGTCATCAACATCAACACCGGAAATATTGCGTATGCCGCTCTTGAATTCGGCGGAATTATGGGTTTCGGCGATAAGCTTTTTGCCGTTCCCTGGCAATCCCTGACAGCGGTTCCCGCCGATGGGATATTCATTATCGATCAATCCGAAAAAAGACTGAAAAAAGCGCCGGGCTTTGACAAGAACAGCTGGCCGGATGTCAACGACAAAAGCTGGGGGGCCGGAATATATGAATTCTATCGCCATCATCTGCCTCAGCCTCAGGCCGCTGTAACTCCGTCAACAGAAGTCAAACAGGAAGTTCAGAACAATTACCAAACCTATCCGGGTTATGCCGCCGGGCCATACCAATATTCGAATGTCTGGGCCAATGTCTATGAAAAACTGTTTGACCCTAAAAGAATTGAATCCGTTACCGGAGAAATATTAAAGGTTGAATTTAATGAGGGATTAAGGTTGGTCATCTATAGTGACGCGAAAAAACCTGTACTGGTTGCTTTGGGACCGAACGAATATTTTGCAGGCCTGGAAAAGCTTTTAAAACCGGGCGATAAGGTAACCGTGACCGGGTCAAGGGTAATTGTGGACGATACGCCCTTTTTGATCGCTACAAAAGTTAAAGAGGGAAACGAGCAATTAAAGATCAGAGACAATCAAGGCCATCCGCTTTGGATGGGATGGCAAAAAATCGAGTAGGCTTTTTGGATGTAAATACCGCCTAAACGGGAGACCCGAGCAACCGTTGGCCGTTGCCGGGCTCCCGCTGTTTGTGCTGCATTTTCTTTTAACCAGTGCTGCTGAGAACAATTTTTAGACGGGAACCACCACGGAGGCACGGGTACCCTCTCCGGGAAGCGAAATCAGATCCAGACGCCCTCCATATCGGTCGAGGCGTTCTCGAATACTAAAAAGACCAAACGCATTTTTATTTTCCTGCTCAGCGAGAGTCTCCGCGATGTTGAAACCAATGCCATCATCCTTAACAGTTATGCAGATTTGGTTTTTTGCTCTGCTGCTCGAGATGGTGACGTGCTTTGCTCTGGCGTGTTTGACGACGTTAAACAGCAACTCCCGGATCGATCGAAAAAGAAGAATACGCAAATTCCTGTCAATTGTATCGGGGATCCCATCACCGATGCACGCAACCTGAATCCCATAGGCTTCTTGGACTCGTTGTGCAAGGTTGCGAAACGTGGCCTCGAGGCCCGATTCATGTAAAATCCAGGGATAGCACTCGAACATCAGCAACCGTGTCTGTTTAATGGCCTGTTTAATAAACTCAATGCAATCGTCAACCTGTGCGCTGCGTGAGCCGGAGACCATATTTTCCTGAAGTGTTTCCAATTTATATCGACACCCCGCCAAGCATTGAGCCACGGTGTCATGAAGATCTTGCGCAAGCCTGCGCCGTTCACGCTCCTCGGTCACCAACAGCTCCGCTGTCAGCGTCCGGACACGGCTCTGACAGGTGCGCAGTTTCTTCTCGGCTTGTTTGCGCTTGCTGCTTTCCCCTTGCAATTGGGTTTCGGCTTTCAGCAGTTGGGCAGCAAGCTCCACAGCATGCAGATCCGACGTGCCAAAGGCATGTTGCGTCCCTCCACGAGTTTGCATGCTTTGCGATATTAATCGATTCATTTCATCAATTTTATGTCCGCCATTTATCATTTTATTTTTGATTTTATCCGCATTCCACATGGTCTTCCTCCTGCTTGTGGATTCGACGATCCCGGTAGAATTTTCCGGTCTGACTCATCCGCCATGGTTTGTTTATCAAACCATATGTCTTGCCGCTTAAATATGGTATCGGAGTCTCTCCGATTTTGTTGTAAGATTTTGAGCGTCTTTTTGTGTCCGTTTTTGTCTTACAGCGAAAACTCACGAAGAAAACCTCGATCCGGTTTGTCCACCGGAACTTCCTTCTTTAGTTGCAACATTTCCTGCGCCAAATTAATCGACCGCCGGCACCCTGCCATAATAAATACGGGCTCAACCTTACTTTAGGCACAAAATGAATATAATTTGCTGAAATGCGGGCATTTTCTCTTGTCAATCAGGATAAAACGGATAATTATAGGCATAAAAAGGATTATTGGAACTCAACATTTAGAGAGAGAGAACCGATGAACACGAATAGCTATCCACCGATCGATCATTACGGTTATATCGCTGACTGTCATTCTGCGGCGCTGATTTCCAAAACAGGCTCCATCGATTGGTGTTGCATGCCGCGCATCGACTCCAGCAGTTGTTTTGGCAGAATTCTCGATTGGGACAAAGGAGGCTACTGCCAGGTGGCACCGGCAACCGGCTATGAGAGCAGACGCCGGTATCTGGATCGCACGCTGGTTCTTGAAACCTCCTTCCAGACCGAGACCGGACGGGCCCGTCTGATGGATTGTTTTACCATGCGGCGCGGAGGAGAACACGATCCCCACCGTCAGATTCTGCGCGTTATCGAAGGTCTGCATGGCAAGGTTAAGTTCAAAATTGACATCGTTCCGCGGTTCGATTTTGGTGCCATTAAACCGTGGATCAGATGTTACCGCCAAGATCACCACATCGCTATCGGTGGCTGTGACGGGCTTCTCATTTCCGGCAATATGTCCGTAAAAATGAAACACCGCCACGACTTGATCGGAACCTTCACGATCGCAAAGGGACAACGCAAATACCTTTCCATATTGCATCGGCTGCCGGAAAGCCTCGATGAAAATCTGGTTGATATTCCCCAACCGGACGAGCTGGATCGCCGCCTGCAGGAAACCGTCACCTGGTGGCAAACCTGGTGCGCCCGAGGCCAAATTAGCGGCTCCTATGCCGAGCAGGTGCAACGATCGGCCATTGTCTTAAAAGGGCTTTCCAATGCACCCACCGGCGCTATCGTAGCAGCAGCGACCACTTCTCTGCCCGAATCGCCGGGCGGATCCCGCAACTGGGACTATCGCTTCTCGTGGATTCGGGATTCTTCTTTTACGGTGCGCTCATTGGCGGAACTTAATTACGTCAAGGAGGCCGACGGATTCCGTCGTTTCATTGAGCGCAGCACGGCCGGCAGCGCAGATCAGCTCCAGATCCTGTACGGTATCGGCGGTGAACGCCGCTTACATGAATATGAAATCGCTGACCTGGAAGGGTATCGCGGGGCCAAACCGGTGCGCATCGGCAATGCCGCCGAAAGCCAGATCCAGCTGGATGCCTACGGTGAACTTCTGGATTTGGCCTGGCTCTGGCACTGCAGGCAGTATTCCCCTGACGACGATTACTGGGAGTTTCTAGTTGAGCTGGTCAATAAGGTTTGTGACTGTTGGAAATTAGCCGATTGCGGTATCTGGGAGTTCCGCGGTGCTCCGCGGCACTTTGTGCATTCAAAAGTCATGTGCTGGGCAGCGCTTGACTACGGAATCAAACTGGCCAGCGATCTGGGCCGCAAGGCCCCGGTCGCACAATGGCAAAAATCCCGTGAAGCGGTGCGCCGGGCAGTAGAGTCAAAGGGCTATGACGCTGAACGCGGCATTTTTATTCAGGCTTTTGGAACTCCCGAAATGGATGCAGCGTTGCTGCTGCTTCCCATGATCGGATTTATTGCCTACGACGATGAACGCATGATCCGCACCACCGATTCCGTACGCGAAGAACTCAGCGAAAATGGCCTGTTGCGGCGCTACTCGGCCGGAGGCGATTCGATGAAAGGGCGTGAAGGTCTATTTCTGGCCTGCTCGTTCTGGCTGTCGGAGTGCCTGGCCCGGCAGAGCCGTGTAGACGAGGCCCATCAGACTTTTCAACGTACCCTGGAGGCGGGCAACGACCTGGGACTTTTTGCGGAAGAATATGATCCCGCAGCCGATGAGATGCTCGGTAATTTCCCCCAGGGACTCACGCATCTGTCGCTGATTTCCGCGGCGGTCGCCTTGAACGAAATTGAAGGGACAGCGAAGCCTGAAACCGACAGTTGCAAACTTGGTTAGCAGCTGTAAACGTCCCTTACAGGGGTCGGTTCAGGGGTGTGCCCCCGTCATTACATGGCAAGCGGCCAGGTTTTCCTGGCACTGGAGGTAGGTCGGCATCACCCAGCTGCGGCCGTCCTTGGCGATCAGAATTTCCGCCTCCTCGGGTCCCCAGGTTCCCGCCTGGTAATTAGGAAATGAAAATGGTTTAATCTTTTCCCACGCTTGTATAATTGGAGACAATACCTGCCAGGCGGCATGCGTCTGATCAGCCCGCATAAATAGCATCGTATCTCCGCGCATTACATCCAAAAGCAGCGTCTCATAGGCTTCCGGGGGATCGACGTCAAATGCCTCTCGATAGTAAAACTGCATCAAAACAGGCGACAGGTGCATCGTCAGGCCGGGGTGTTTGACCTCAAAGCGCAAAAAAATTCCTTCATGGGGCTGGATGGCCAGCAGCAACCGGTTCGGGCGCCAATCCATCAGTGCGGCCGCAGGAAACGTCTGATGGGGTACCGGCCGGAATTGAATGGCGACTTCGGAAATTTTTGCCGGCAGGCGCTTGCCGGTGCGTAAGTAAAAAGGAACTCCCTGCCAGCGCCAGTTGTCAACAAAGAGTTTCAGCGCTGCATATGTTTCGATAAGCGAGCCAGTTGCGACATTGGGCTCTTCCTGATAGGCTTTGACACGCTTTCCCTCTATCCAGCCGGCGGCGTACTGCCCCCGGACTGCAAAATCGTTGATCTGCTCAAAGGGGATGGGTCGAATGGCGTGCAGCACATCCACTTTTTTGTTCCGAACCTCATTGCCGTTAAAGGATACGGGAGCTTCCATGGCGATGAGGCAAAGAATCTGGAGCAGATGGTTCTGGATCATGTCACGCAACGCCCCGGCTCGCTCATAATAGCCGCCGCGGTGCCCGATTCCCACCGATTCCGCAACCGTTATTTGGATGTGATCGATATAGTGACGGTTCCAAAGCGGTTCAAACAGTGTGTTGCCGAAACGAAAGGCCAGAATGTTCTGGACGGTCTCTTTGCCAAGGTAATGGTCTATCCGGTAAATTTGAGACTCGAGAAAGATATCCGTCAGGATTGCATTCAGTTTCCCTGCCGATTCCAGGTCCCTTCCGAAGGGCTTTTCCACAACGATGCGGGATCGCTGCCGGTCCTCGTGAAGTTTTGCTCTGCCGAGTTTGCGGGCCATGTCTTCCACCAGTCCGGGTGGCACTGCCAGATAGAAGATCTTGTGTGCCCGTGTGTCCCAATCTTTTTCAATCTTGGTAAGACGCGCGGCCAGATTTTTAAAAGACCCGTCATCTCCGAAATCGGCTTTGGTGAAAAACAGGTTCTCCGCAAATGCACTCCAGAGTTTTTTGTCCACCTTACCCCTGCGCGAATTTTTATTCACACCCTCCTGTAAGTGATTGCGGAATTCGTCGTCGGTCATTTCAGTTCGGTCGAGCCCCAGCACAGTGATGCGCTCCGGCATCCACCCATCCAGATACAGATTGTAAAGGGCAGGAATCAGCTTACGCCAGGTCAGGTCGCCACCCGCACCGAAAATCACGAAAATGGTGGAATCCAGCTGAACGTCCTTTTCCATTTGATCCTCCTGCTTTTCTTTCCGAACACCGAATTATATTTCGGCTTTACTCCCATTTTGTGTGAAAAATGCCTTTCGAATCGATACGCTTATACGTATGAGCGCCGAAATAGTCTCGCTGCGCCTGGATGAGGTTCGCCGGCAGCCGGCTACTGCGATAGGCATCAAAATAGGCCAGCGACGCCATAAACCCGGGAATCGGAACTCCCCAGGCGGTGGCGGTTTTGATAATATGTCGCAAGTCCGCTTGCCGCTCCATCACGCGGCCCCCCAATTCCGGGTCCAGAAGCAGATTAGGCAGATCGGGAGTTTTGTGGAAGGCGGCCATAATCGTTTCTAATATTGCCGAACGGATGATGCAGCCGCCACGCCAAATTCGTGCGACTACGCTCATATCCAGGCCGTAATCATATCTTTCGGAAGCCTTCAGGAGTTGTGCCATTCCCTGACAGTAAGTGATGATGACCGCCGCATTTAACGCCCGGCCAAGTCGTTGCACCCATCGATCCGCATCCCCTGTGTACTGGATGGAGGGACCGGAAAGCTTTTCGCCACCGGCCTCCCGTTCCGCTTTCCGCATGGACAGGTTGCGCATTTGCACAGCCATATCGATGGTTGGAATCGGTTCCTGCACATTCAAGGCGTCACATACCGTCCACATGCCGGTTCCCTTCTGATCCGCACAATCCAGAATAAGATCAACGATGTTATCTCCGGTGTGCTCATCTTTTTTCTGCTGTTGAGTTCCTGCCGGTTCCATTCGGCGTATATCTCATGCAGCCGATCGTTTGTTAGTCCTATCCCGCGTTTCATGAGATCATACGTCTCGGCAATCAATTGCATGATGCCGTATTCGATACCGTTGTGGATCATTTTTACGTAATGCCCGGCCGATCCCGATCCGAGATACTCAACGCAAGGGGCTCCATTCACCTTGGCTGCCGCCGCTTCGAAAATAGGTTTTACCCGTTCATAGCTTTGCGGAGAACCGCCGGGCATTATACTGGGCCCGTAACGCGCACCCTTTTCACCGCCGGAAATGCCCATCCCGAGATAGCCTAATCCTTTCTTGCTGAGGCTTTGCTGGCGGCGGTTGGTATCCTGGAAATTGGAATTGCCGGCGTCAATAATCAGATCGTCGGATTCCAGGTGCAAAATCAAGGATTCGATGACCGTATCAACTGCTTTGCCAGCCGGCACCAGCATAATCACTGCTCGCGGTCGCTTCAATAATTCTACAAACTTCTCTATGTCCGTGGCGGTGCGAATTGTATGCGTAGCCTTTTTTTCGGCTTCCAGACTCCCGGCCTTCTCTTTTTCCCGGTCATACCCAGCGGCTGCAAATCCATGATCCGCTATATTCAAAACCAGGTTGCGTCCCATGACTCCCAGTCCGATAACGCCGATATCACATTTCTTGTCCGGCATTGTTCACCACCCCCCTTGATTCTCGTTTGTTTCTGTTTTCAGGTTCGACAGCGCCATAGCTCTCTCACAGCATTTAATTGCGTTTTTTCTCCAGAGTCGTCATCAGACTGTCGTAAGGTTCAACGAACTTACGAATGCCTTGGACTTCAAGCTGTCTCGTTTGCGCATCGATGTCGATGCCCAGTTCCCACAGTTTGTGAAACGTTTCGGCTCCTTTTTTAAAGCCGTCTTCCAGTCTGGGTGCCGGGTAGCCATGGTCCCGATAGGCATTCATGGTCTCTTTAGGCAGCGTATTGATGGTTTCTGCTCCGATCAGGGCTTCGACGTATTTTACGTCGGAATACTCGGGATTCTTGGTACCGGTGCTTGCCCACAAGACACGCTGGCGGCGGGCACCCTGCTGGGCCAATGAGCGAAAGCGCTGATTGTGAAAAATTTTCTTGTAAATCTGATAGGCCTGCTTGGCACTGGCGATTGCGATCTGGCCCCGCAGATTGCGCGCCCGCTTGGCTTGACCACCTCCGCTTTCAATCAATTTCTCCAGCAGCGGGTCGATCTGAACATCGATGCGGCTGAGAAAAAAGCTGGCCACCGAAGTCACACTTTTCAGCGATAGGTTTTTCCGCGCTCGAGCTTCCAGCCCCGCGATAAAAGCTTCGGCTACTTTACGGTAGCGGGGAAGTCCGAACAGCAAAGTAACATTAATATTGATGCCTTCGCTGATCAACTGCTGAATGCAGGGCAATCCTTCCTGCGTCGCCGGCACTTTGATAAACACATTCGGACGATCCAGTGCGTACCACAGTCGGCGGGCTTCTTCAAGCGTGCCGTCCATATCGCGCGCCAGATGAGGATTGACTTCAAGGCTTACAAATCCGTGCTTCCCGTCACTGGAATCATAAAGAGGGCGGAAAAGGTCTGCTGTCCGCCGGATATCGCTAACGACCAATGTCTGGTAGATTTCCGCGGTGCTTTTATTTTTGCGCGCCAGCTGACGGATCTCATTTTCGTACTCATCGCCGCCGGCAATCGCATCTTTGAAGATCTTCGGATTTGACGTAACTCCCCGAATCCCATCTTCATCGATCAGTTTTTTCAATTCTTCCGACAGGATCATCCTGCGGTCGATATAGTCCAACCAAATGCTCTGACCGAATTTTTGTATATTCAGTAATGGGTTATTTTCCATTTTTATTTTCTCCAAATTTTCAGACACTGCGGAATTAAGCTGCCGCTGCCGCAATGCCATCTTTTAAAACCTAGCTCAAAATCGAAAAAACCCCATTAATTAAATTAAGGTGCGATACGCTTTGCCGAAAATAGGCTCGATCCAGTATTTCTGGCTCCGCACAACAGTATTTACGCGCCCAGCCTACTCAATGATCTATTTTTCAGCTGGTTTTCTTCTTATGGATTCTTTGATTTGGTCTGCGGTTAATGTAAGGAAGTTGCTACATTTACCCCAAAATGATAAACCAGTTCACCTCCATAATAAGCGGTAATAATCAGCAAAACCACTCCCACCAGGCCCGGAATTATCGAAATCCAACCGGTGAAACCCCGCAGGGGGTACCTGCGCCAGAGGGCCAAAAGCCGCCACAGGCAATATAAGCCGAAGACTGTTATCGTGGTCAACGCCAGAGTCTCGTGAGTCTCAATCGGAGCGCTGGGAAACCCCAGGGAAACCGCCTTATCAAAAGCGATATCGCCAAATATCGCCGCAACGACGGCCGCCAATGTTCCCAGGAGCAAAGCCGCTAATGCGATCATTGGCAAGCACTGCCGGCTGGTCAAATCCTTTTTAATTGAGAGCACGATTATGTCCATGGCAAAGGCGGTGATCAACAGAACAATTGGAAAATGAACTAGCATGGGATGAATAAGGGCAATAGAAATCATGGTGCCTCCTCTGATTATTTGAATGTCGTTTAACATATGGTGCTAAACTCGCATCATCGATATCACCTGCTATCATTTTTACGAATGCACCGAACCTATATTAAAACCGAAATACCGATTCGAATATCGGTGGTATTCCTATTTTTGCGTCAGATTCTGCCTCATGTTGCCGTAAGCATTTGTCTCACACGGTTTTTTTACTTTAGCTTGGAAATTTCGGTCGCCTGAATTTTCAGCAGAAGACAAATTACATCCAGTTCGACAACCTCTCTTTGCATTAACTGTAAGACAAATATCTACAATAAGTAGGGTCAGAATCCTACCCGATTATCAGACCGATACCGATACCGGAATTGCATCCATAGGCTTATAGTAGACACAAATAACGAAAGGAAATTGGCCATGCTAACCGTATATATCGTCGACGATTCCCAGGTGATGCGCGAGAGGCTAACGGAGTCGGTGGCAGATATCGCAGGGGTCGAGATCGCCGGGCAAAGCGGTGATCCTTTTGAAGCGCTTGATAGCATTAAAAAATCACATCCGGATGTTGTCATCCTGGATATACGCTTGCCCCAAATAAGCGGAATCGACTTGCTCAAGGACATTAAAGAGCGTCCAGCAGCACCTATTGTAATTATGATCACCAACTATCCGTACCATCAATACCGACAAGCATGCATGGCTGCTGGGGCGGACTATTTTTTCAGCAAAATAGATGAATTCGAGATGATTCGGGAAACGTTGAGCCGGATGGGACTTCATCATCAGAATCAGAAAAGAAATGATCCTATCCGGAATAATCAAAAGAATAAATAAATAGCATAAACTCAAAAAAGAACCGGTTGCCCATAGCCCTTTGAAGAAGCTAATAAAACGCAGGATAGCTTAAGAGTTTTCACGGTGACCGAACCAAGCGTTCACAAAAATTAGTCAGGAGGAAAGAAACATGAAAAAACAGATTCTGAAAAGTCGATTGTTATTGTTGGGAATTGCGCTTTTGGGTGTTACATCCTTCATTTTAACCGCCCCATACACCTATGCTGCGCAAAATAACAGCAAATCCACAACCCCAGCGAGTTTTGCGAATTTGGCGGATGAGGTCAAAAATGCAGTTGTGAATATTTCCACCACCCAGGTGGTAGAGGGAAATCCGCTGATGCCTTTTTTGGGGCCCGGATCGCCTTTTGGGCATTTTTTCGGCGTAAATCCGAAAGAGTTTTTTGGTCATCAACCACAAGGTAAAATGAAAACCCATGCCCTGGGTTCCGGCTTTATTATCAGCTCCGACGGATTGATTCTAACCAATAATCATGTGGTTGCAAAGGCAACCGAGATCAAAATTAAATTGTTAACCGGCAAAGAATATAACGCTAAGTTGGTCGGCAGAGATTCGAAGACCGATCTGGCTCTGATCAAGGTCACACCGGATAAGGATTTTCCTAAACCGGCAGTACTGGGAGATTCGGATGCCATGCGGGTAGGCGACTGGGTCATGGCCGTCGGAAATCCTTTCGGATTGGGACACACGGTGACGACCGGCATCATCAGTGCCAAAAGCCGCATTCTCGGTGAAGGCCCCTATGATGATTTTTTGCAAACCGATGCAGCAATCAATCCAGGTAACAGTGGCGGACCGCTATTCAATATGCAAGGGCAGGTGATCGGCATCAACACCGCCATCATTGCCCAGGGCCAGGGCATCGGTTTTGCCATCCCTATCAATATGGCAAAAGAGCTTTTGCCTCAACTCAAAAAAGGTAAGGTTATCCGCGGATGGCTCGGCCTCATGATTCAGGATATTACCCCTGAACTCGCCAAATCATTCGGACTAAAAAGCACTAAAGGCGTCCTGGTTTCAGAGGTTGTCAAAGGCAGCCCGGCTGAAAAAGCGGGATTGCTCAGAGGGGACATCATACTCCGCTTTGACGGTAAAGAAATTGAAAACGCTCATAAGCTTTCCCAACTGGCGGCAGCAACCGCGCCAAACACGCAAGTTAAAATTGATCTTTTACGAAACGGGGAAGAGAAAACAATCTCTGTTGAGCTCGGAACAATGCCGGAAGGCAAGCTAAGCATGGTTTCCCCTAAAGAACAAGAACAAAGCAATTGGGGAATGAGTGTTCAAGAACTCACCCCGCAGCTGGCCCAGCAACTCGGGTTGGAACCGGGAACAACCGGAGTGGTGATTTCAGGAGTCAAGGACGGAAGTCCTGCAGCTGCTGCTGGATTGCACCCGGGTGATTTAATCACGGAAGTAAACCGAAAAGCGGTCAAAAATTTGAATGACTACCAGCAGGCGCTTCAAAAAGTCAAAAAGGGCGACAACCTTCTGCTGCTGATCAAACGGGCCGCCGGGTCGTTTTATATCGTACTGACGCCATCCGCCGATGATCAGTAATAAAACAACAGTCAACCCCGTTCGCCATCAGTGATTCCAAGGCCGGACGGACGGGGTTGTTCGCAGAATTCCAGAAAATAACCGGCGTCCTCTTTCAATCGATTTAAAAGCATTGCCAATGAAGAGGCAATGCTGCTTTTGGGTAGGCCATTTGGATAAAATCGGAGAGTAATACTCTCCACAACCTACTGGAGGTGGAAAAATGAAAAAAACATTATTGATTATACTTGCCGGAGCTTTTGTTGTAAGCTTATGCTCTGGATATGCGCTGGCTTACACGGGTCCAACTTTTTATAAAGAAGGGAGTACTATCCACGGCCTGAAGTAATGGCCAAAGGCAATTATAACCTGCAATTAGTTTTCGCCGAGACGACCGGACCATACCTGGCCAATATTATGGTTGATATCCAGGGCAAGGATGGAAAACACCTTGTTGATACGTCAACCAATGGTCCCTGGTTTTTCGTCGAACTGCCGAACGGTCAATACAAAATCACCGTCATCCATGCTGGAAAGCCCGAGGTTCGGCATCTGGTTGTCGGGAAAAACTTCCAGAGAGTTATATTTGACTGGAAAAGTTAATAAAGGCAGGTGATACAGCTAAAATTGCTGATTTTTTAAAAGGGACATCCACTCAGTAAGGGTTGCTGAGCAACCCTTGGCTCCTTGAGTGGGTGTCTCTGGTTTTGCAGGCCAGTTCGCAGCGTCAGATGAACGGTATAAAGCCTGCTTTTCCCTCCAGTGAAAAAATGAATGTTGCCATCCCACAAGCTTCGGACTATAAGCGTTTAGGACCATTCACCGCCAATTCTCTTGCGGATACGCTAAGGCCTGAGCCGCTTTATCCTTTTGCCTTGCGATTAACTGGTGGAAGACCATTAACGAGTGGATACGATCGAACAGAGGAGAATCCAGCAAGCTTTAGGCAGAGAATTAATAGACAAAAATTATAAAATAACATGAGCTTCTATAATGAGAAACTGAAAAAAGGGGATGTAGCATGCCGGCTGAAAACCTCTATGACTTATATATAACCGATGAGGATAGAAATATTATCCTGGAAGAAAGATCCGTTGCTGTCGACAAGGTCGAAAAAATCATCCGCGATTATCCCTGGCGCGATGGGCAGCAATCCTATGCACAGCTATGGAAATACAATACGAAATTTAGCTTTAGCCTACATTACCTGAGGGCGGAAAAACACTTTTGTGTGGGATTTTCCGATAAAGCGTCACGGCTAAAGCTGCCGCTGCCCTATGTGGGGGCAACCTATGGCTATATAACCGGGATCGATGAAGTCA
>JARRJQ010000185.1:0-6386 GCA_037388985.1 Desulfobacterales bacterium
CTTGTCGTTTTTCGCCATGCCTGCCCAGTTAAATTTCTCGTCAGAGAATAGCGAAGCGAATTTAACCGGGGAGCGGGCATAGGATCATTTTAACTCAAATCTAAAAATAGAACGGACGTCCCCATTTCCCACATCAACATTCCAAGAAGCAGGTGAAACGATGAAAGAAAATCCATACGATCCACGCAAGCGCACAGATTTTACCGAAAACGAACAGCGTGCTCTCCGTTTTATGGACGAGTGTTTACACGGCGACAATATCGACCTGATCGACGAATATGTTGCTGAAGACTACATCCAGCATACACCGGGTATTGGCCAGGGCAGGGAAGGACTGCGCAATTATATAAAGGAGGTCGCGTGCAAGAGACCTGGAAGGTATGAGTGGCGGCCCATTCACCTGTTCAGCGACGGTGATTTTGTGATCTTGCACAAATTGTTGCCGACGGTGGTGATCGTCGACATTCTGCGATTCAATCAAGACCATATCCTGGTCGAGCATTGGGATGTGGTTCAGCGGCTCCCTGAGCCCGACTATGATCCAATGGTTCTCTCCTCCGAAAATCTCACCCGTTTCAAAGAGCTGTTTACCTAAAATGCCAGGGTGCAAAATAAGTGACCTTCTTTTTTCCCCCATTATAAATGATCTGTTTGACGCTTTTAGTTTTTTTGTCCTGTGCCGTGAACCTTGCGTCTTGCTTGCCGCGCCATAGCCTTTAGGCGAAGGGGGGTACCGTTTATAAATATTTACGATCGTCACCCATTATTTTTAAAAGCATCCAGAATCAATGCAAAATTATCAAGGTATTCAGCAAATTTTTCAGATAATTTTTCTCCTTCGACTTCAATATCTAAATTCATTTCTTTTTGTTTTTGCTTTATAGGCTCCTTATAATTGAAAACATTATCAGGCCTGGCGCTATATTTGTGCTCGTTTAATTTGATTAATTCAAAGATTTTTTCTCTGGGTAACACCCACATCTCATCGTGGCGAACGGCATCTAAAATGAAAAAATTGACTTTATTTACCTTGTCAATCCATGTTTGACCTGCATCTATTCCTCTTTTTTTCGCCTCCAGCAGCTCTTTTGGCTGTACTCTAATCTGAAACCACCTCCAATTCGGATCATATTTTGGGTTTCTGCCTTTGACCTGGATTTTTATAATTTTATCTGGCTGTTCCAGAGACTTAACCTCTATATCGACTCCACGGTCTGGTACCGGTTTATAAGCTACTAACCCTATGGATCTTAATTTAGCTAGCACTCTATGTTCGGTTATTTTGCCTGTTGATATCTGGGCGGAAAGCTTTTCTGCCGGGCTAAACTTAGACTTAGGCTGGTTCAAAGGTAAACATTTTTTATAAAACTCTAATAACAAATCTCCATTAACTTTATCATTAGAACAAATGTAAGATATGATTTCCTCCCACGACAGGCTTTGGATATCTATTTTTTCAAGTGTTGGCAGGAACCATTTCTTAAACCATTTATCCTTAATTTCCGCATCTGTTGAATCTTTATAAGCTTTGATTCTTTTCTGAACTTTTATTCTGATACTATCTTTTTGTAAAAAGGTTTGGAACGTCGGCTCGTATTTTAATTGCCTCTCAGGAGCAACAACATAAAACCCTAGTTTTGAGATATCATGAATTTGCCTCTGTTTAATTGATAGTGTTTCAGCAATACATGCAGTGGTTCGTGCTGCTTGATCAAAGGTTTTTAAATTTTTAATTCCTTTTGATAAGCTGCTGAAAATTTTCGCTTCAATTACAACAAATTGATTTGCATCCGGGTTTAGATCAATATCGCCTTTTCCAGAGCGTCCAATTGAAAAATGACCGATCACACCATCAGCATGGGTATAAGATTCAGCCAAAGGATCTGTTTGAGATCTTGGCAAAAACTGGGATGGTAGCAATATTTCTGAATACCAGCGAGCGTCTTTTTCAAATGATAATTGATGGTCAGATGTGGGTTGTCTGGAAAACCAATCAAGAATTAATCTAAGCATCCAACCTTCATTATATAATTCAGTTGGAGGTAAAACCCCAAGATCTGTATCGCACGACTGAAGCATATTAATTATCCGGCTAAGCATTTCTATGCTCCCCATTTTTATTTAGAAGAAATCTCAAAAATAGGATTTTGGTTCAAGATCCCGTCTTCGCCTAAAGGCTTCGCCGAGACACGCGCGGCGGGGCCGAGTTTCAACCCGCAGGCATACTGTAGTATGCCGAGGATTTGAAACGAGGCACCAATCCCGCCGAAAAAGGCGGGAGGCCAAAAGACATTTTTGAGATAGCTTCTAGTAATTATTTCTTAATAAATAAAAAACCCCATATCTCAATTTGAGAAATGAGGTTTTGTTGGTCGCGACATAATGCCCTCCATCTGGGCTTTTAGTTCGACTTACTTTTATACTTTTTTAGCAGGTCGCGGAAAGCTTCTTCGATGAGGTCGTTGCTTGTGGTCATATCCATTCGAGGTATAAAATATTCACTTATTCAAATCAATGCTTAAAAGGCTCATTTTACCCCGCAAATGGGGCTTTTAAGTACAAAAAAAGGCCCTTTTTTTAGCTCTTCTTTTTAATTATCAATAACTTACCGTGGCCCGACCCGCCACCTCTGACCCGCCACCTTCCTCCTGAAGCAAATTCAAGAATATTGAAATTTGACCGATTATTATTTCAGGCAGGGTCTATATAGATGATACTTTTGGGGAGCACGGAATGGAAAATTTATGGAACGGTGTCAAAGGAATTGTCAGAAAAAATGACCGCATTTTAGTTCTTGTTGAACAAAATGGCGCTTTGGATTTGCCCGGGGGCCGTGTTGAAAATGGAGAGACGGTTAAATCTGCATTACAGCGCGAGATTAATGAAGAAACCGGTTTGAAAGTAAAAATCTATGATCCTGTCGAAAAGTGGTCATTTTATAAAACGCCGGACCAGTTGATCAAAGGTATCACTTTTGAATGCGCTTATCTTGACGGAAAGGTTAAACTTTGCGGAGAGCACAGACGTTATTTTTGGGCGCCAATTGAAAGCATAAAATGTTTACATTTCAACCGTAATTTTCTCAGAAATTTTAAGTTCACATAAGATTCTGTTAACAAATCGACAATAAGTGGATGTACGGCGGTCGGATCAGGTTATCTTTTTGAACCTTATTTATTTTTACAATGCTAAGCAAGGGGTTTCAGATCCTCTAAAATGTTTTGCAGGGCATTCCCCCATTAGAAGCGTAGATTTCGAAGCCTTTCATGCTTTATCTTTAATCACTGATCAAGCCCTGACCCCATTCTTCCCTAAAGTCTGCGCTGCGCTGTTTGCTTTAAATGAAAACCAGCCGATTAAGGCTGATTTTGAAACGCTTTTATGCCGGATAATCACCAATGTCAATTACTTACCGTTGACTTACCCCATGCACCACAACCGTGGCCCGACCCTTAGTTGAATACATGTTCAACCTCTGTGTGTAATTTGTTGCCAATATTGACTTTTTTAATATGGTGGTATTTATTTTCCCATAATTAGGCATAAAGCTACATAACAAATTGTAATTAATTTAAATATTGACATACTATCTCTTTTTTGATAAAAATTTTTAAGGTTGCTTGTTTATATCGACAAAACTTGTAAATGCAATCTTTCCTTAACCCGCCAGTCTTTCTCCTGATTTATTCCTGAGGCTCTAGATCGAAATTGGCATTTGCATTGACGGAGCAACTTGAGTTTTTGAGGTCTTTGGCGAGAGGCAGAAAGAAGTCTGAATGTTTCAAAAATCGGAGGTTGCCGGATAGAATATTTGGAGTGATCTTCAATAATACTTGAAATATGGAATTGAGCCTTGCGTGTCAATAGTATCCAGTTTTGCTGAAAGATGATTTTCGATTTTTCTTCCATAAACAATGTGGCTTATATAACCCTGCGCCGAATTATTGACCTGTGCCCCTTATCCGGCAGGCTTCATCTTATAATTCTATTGATGTTCATCTTATCTTTGCCGGGCTGTGCTGATATGAGAGAATTTCTGGCTAAGTCTCTGCCGTTTCCAGGGCATCCGGAAGATACGATCGAACAAAATGACTTTATTGTCGCAAAAAAAGATGATGTTATTGGCCGCTTGGCGTTCATTAGACTTGAAAAAGGAGATACGCTGCCGGATATTGCCAGACACTTCAGCCTGGGAATCAATACAGTCAGTGCAGCTAATCCGGGGACCGACATATGGGTGCCTGAGGCCGGAGAACGCATCCTGTTGCCTCTGAGCTTTATCCTGCCAGACGCCCGTAGAAAAGGTATCGTGATCAACTTAGCCGCTATGAGGCTCTTTTATTTTCATGGAAACAGTAACCCATTGGCGGTGTCGACCTATCCAGTCGGTGTCGGTACCACAGAAAAGCCCACTCCCACGGGCCAAATGTATGTAATGCGCAAGAAGTTACGGCCGACCTGGTATGTGCCGGCCTCGATTGCTAAGGACTATATAAAAAAGGGAGATCCTCTGCCGCCTGCAGTACCACCGGGGCCTCTGAATCCATTGGGCGAATACGCTCTTTATTTAAGTGAGCCGGAATATTTGGTTCATGGTACCAATAAACCGGCCAGTATCGGCCTCAACGCAACCAATGGCTGCATAAGACTCTATCCGGAAGACATAAAGAGACTTTTCAAAAACACCCCGGTGAAAACGCCTGTAAACATCGTTAACCAGCCATATCTCGTTGGCCAACGGGATGGGATAATTTACGTAGAAGCGCATAAGCCCTCTAAAGGATCAAGCGCCGCTGAGTTGAAGAAGATATATGTAAAGCTGAAAAATATTGAAAATAAGTCAGGACAAGCACTTGACTGGAAAAAGATTGGGAAAGTAATAGGTGAAGCCCGAGGGGTCCCTGTTCCAATATTTGAGTCCCTTAATGGAAGTGAAAGAGATGTTGCGGAAACCATCGAACTCAGGCATCCGGACAAGTTGTATGGCAAACCGCAAATACCGGAACTCAAAACAGACTCATGGTATGTTCTGGCTGCTGTTTTACGTGACAAGGTTGACGCTCAGAGGCTGGCCGCAATTATTAACCATCAGGGTCCGCAAATTCCCGCAAGGGTATTGTCAGAGGGCGATCGCAACCGTGTTCTCGCCGGTCCTTTCGATAATAGGAGCGAGGCCGAAGACGTGGAAAAACGCTTGAAAATTGATTTGGAAATAGACGGCATATTGGTGAATCCATAAAGCAGGTACATGCTTTTTACATCAGGTCAATGACCAAGGTGGATATTTTTTGTGAAGTAACGCGGAATATTACAGTAGCTATCAGGGTAAGGTAAACTCAACAGAAAGGAGGTAACTACATTATGAAGAAGAGTCTTTTGGTGTTCTCAATGATACTTGCTCTCGCCCTTGCTATAGGGGGATGCGCAACAAAAGGTGACCTCGCGGAGGCGCAGGCCCGGGATAACGCGATTGCCACAAAAGCTGATCAGGCGGCTCAGGATGCGCAGAAGGCCAAGGCAGCAGCCGATGAGGCTGTGTTAAAGGCAAATGAAGCAGCGTCCCGCGCTGAAGAAGCTGTAAAAAGTGCAGAGGAAAGAGAGAGAATTGCAGCTGAAAAGGAGAGAATCGCAGAGGAAAAAGCGAGACTCGCAGAAGAAAGGGCGAGACTCGCAGAGGAAAAAGCAAAACAAGCTGAAGCTACTTTCCAGAAATCAATGAAGAAGTAGATCGAAAGGAAGTGGCAAGGTTTTGAGACCACCACTTCCTTATTTTTTCCACCGTTTAGCTTGATGTATTGAGGATATATTTACAAGAGGACTGGTTTTGCGATCATCGAGCACATTATTAACAAGCGCAAAGACCTGTACAGGTAAAATGCAGAGAGGGACAGGCAAGTATCTTCGGCTTTTCTTCGTCTGTATCATGATTACACCAATTCTTATCTGCAGCTGCAGCCACTTTGATGAGGGACGTCAGGTCAGATCAATCTCCCGGGAGGCAAATGATTTTTTCAACCAGGGAAAATACGAGGCTGCTCTGAGCAAATACCAGCAAATTATTGAAAAGCATTCCGCAGTATCGGACAGAGTCCTCTTTGAGATGGGCATTATTTATGCTCATCCCAGGAACGAAAATAAAGACTATCAGAAATCTCTGCAATGTTTTCAGAAAATCGTAAAGGATTACCCGGATAGTGAATACAGGCGGGACAGCCAGATGATGATATTTCAAATCTATAATGTTATCAACAAGGATAAAATAATTGCTGCGCAGCAAACACAGATTGAGACTTCCTGGCAAGGGGTTAAAAGCAGAGGGGAGGAGATAATTACACTGCAAGAAAAGATTGAAATGCTCGAAGATCAGATCGAAACACGCCAAAAAC
>JARRJQ010000186.1:0-6381 GCA_037388985.1 Desulfobacterales bacterium
ATTAAGGATGCACCTGACACGCATATCCATTATTGTTAATTAATGGGGATATCGCGGGCGCTCTCCATGGGGTCTTTAAAGGGTATGATGACCTTCAAAACGCCATTTTCATATTTAGCTGTTGCGTCTTTGGCATTGACCGGACAGCAGAAAGCAGCCGTGGTGACGTAATCAAAGTCCTTCCTGGGAGCGTTGAGACTGAAGCTGTCGTCAAGCATCTTTAAGACGATATCTTCTTTGCTGACTCCCGGTATGCAAATTTCCAGATTTAACTTCTGGCGATCATCATCCACATAAGAGCATACGTCTGCGGCCATCTTGAATTTTTCTTCTGCCATAAAAATCACCTCCTCTATTCCGACATTCCAATTGGGGCAAAACCCCTCGCTTGTCGACTGAAATACTGTCCAACACATGCAGTTATGGTAATGCAGAACCCGTCAAAAGCAAGCGATTTTCAATCAGCCGCATTTGAATCCGGATCACAGATCGATGTTGACAAGCAGCCCGGCTGTCTATTATGGCTATATCCCGATAGCTGCGGCAGATGAATCATCAGGAGGATAAGCGTGCAGGTGATCGGGCTCACGGGTGGAATCGCCACCGGAAAATCCACGGTATGCGCAATACTTGAAAATGCCGGTGCGGTCATTATTGACGCCGACCGGATTGCCCGCAATCTGGTTAAAAAGAATTTGCCGGCTTACCGGCAAATCGTTGATACATTTGGTGAAAGCATCTTACTGCCCGACGGCGAGATCAACCGTACAGCGCTTGGCGATCTTATTTTTAATGATCCCCGCAAAAAACAGCTGCTCAACAAAATTATACACCCGCAGGTGGGCAAGGAAACCCATCGCCAACTCAAGCACATCGAAAAAAGCAATCCGCATGCACTTGTTATTCTGGACATACCGCTGCTGCTGGAATCCGGTATGCACAAAGATTTATCTGAAGTTATTGTCGTCTACACGCCCGAACATATCCAGATTAAGCGCTTGATGGTAAGAGATCACATCTCGCAAAAAAATGCCCTGGCCCGTATCCGCTCTCAAATGCCGATTGAAAAAAAGAAAAAGCTGGCGACCATCGTCATTGACAACTCAGGACCACTGGAACACACCCGTAAGCAAACATTAGAGATATTTCAACGCTTAAAAGAGCCGCCCCATTGACAGACCCGACACGACGATTCACTGATAGAGTTGATTGACTGAGAAGAAAATAGAGCTTAACTTTCAACGGATTACTTTCGGCCTGAGCTCAAGTCGAAGGCAATCCAGCGGCTGCAACGTATTCGGGCAAAAGTAAATGATTACGATCGAAAGGACAAACGCAACTAATGAAAATCGTCGCGCTCAAAGAAACCCATCAGGAGGAAAAGCGAGCTGCCCTGATCCCCGAGCATATCGCCCGACTGGTAAAAAAGGGTGCACAAATTTCAGTGGAAAGCGGAATCGGACAGACACTTAACATCGCTGACGATGATTACGAAAAAGCCGGCGCCTCTTTGGAAACAGACCGGGACCAACTGTTTCAGACAGCCGATATGGTTCTGCGCATCCGCAAGCCAACGCTGGAAGAAGTCGATTTGTTGAAAGCACAGAGCATCTATGTGAGTTTGCTGGATCCGTTCAACGAGCGCAAACTGATTGAGGCCTTTATGCAAAAGAACGTAACGGCCGTCAGCATGGAGATGATCCCGCGAATTACGCGGGCTCAGAAAATGGATGTCCTGAGTTCACAATCCAATTTGGCCGGCTATGCGGCGGTGATTGTCGCCGCCGAACGCCTGCACAAAATATTTCCAATGATGATGACCCCTGCAGGCACCATTTCACCTGCCCGGGTTTTTGTGATCGGCGTTGGGATTGCGGGCCTGCAAGCAATCGCAACCGCCAAGCGACTGGGTGCCCGGGTTGATGCCTTTGATACCCGGCCGGTCGTCGAGGAGCAGGTCAAGTCCCTGGGCGCGCACTTTGTAAAGATCGAACTGGGCGAAACCGGACAGACCAAGGATGGATACGCCAGGGCGCTGACCGATGCCCAGCTGCAAAAACAGCGAGAGGCAATTGCTAAGGTCTGTGCGGCCTCCGATGTGGTCATAACGGCTGCCCAGGTGTTTGGCAAAAAGGCGCCGTTGATCGTTACCGCTGACATAATCGCGTCAATGGCTAAAGGATCGGTGATCGTTGACCTGGCCGTAGAAACCGGCGGCAATGTCGACGGTTCACAGATCAATCAGGAAGTCGAGGCAAATGGAGTTCGCATCATCGGGCTGGCCAATTTACCGGGCAAAGTGGCGGTGGACGCCAGCCGGATGTTTTCCTCTAACCTGTTTGCCCTGGTTGACGCGTTCTGGAAGGAGGAGGAAAAGCGCTTCGTGCCGGACTTTGAAGACGAAATCATTAAGGGATGTGTGATCACGCACAAAGGTGAACTAGTTAATCAAGTGATTGCAGATCATTACGCCAAGGTTACTAAAGCGGGTTGATATCTTCTCAGCAGCAAGATTTGAAATCCCAAATCAAACAAACAAGGTGTCAGGTGTCAGTGTTCAGGTGTCAGCGCTTGCACCTTTCATTTCTGACACCTGAAACCTGACACCTGACACCTGACACCAGATTTTTGCTCAATGAAAATTGAGAATTATCAGTACGCTGGCGCATGGAATTTGGCACTTCCAATTAAACGTTTTGAAAGGAGTTTGAACGATGTCCATTGGTCTTTTAATCTTTGTATTCGTTCTGGCAATCTTTCTCGGTATTGAACTGATCAGTAAAGTGCCCTCACAATTGCACACGCCGTTGATGTCGGGAACCAATGCGATTTCCGGCATCACCATCGTGGGCGCGTTAACCGCAGCCGGAACCGGTGCGGATACCGTTGCCTCCATCGTCGGCACGATTGCACTGATTCTTGCCACGATCAATGTGGTCGGCGGGTACCTGGTCACCAATCGCATGCTGGCTATGTTCAAGCGCAAAGACAAGGAGCCGAAATGACGGCTTACACAGAAACTCTGATTGATTTCGGTTACATTGTTGCTTCCATTCTGTTCATCATCGGGATCAAAATGCTCGGCAGACCGGAACGGGCCCGCCGCGGCAACCTGGTTTCGGCCCTGGGCATGTTGGTTGCCGTCGTGACATCGCTTTTTGAATGCTGCCTTTCGTTTAGCTGGGTAATTGTCGGGATGCTGGTCGGCGCTTTTATCGGGATTATTGCCGCCCGCACCGTTAAAATGACCTCCATGCCGCAGATGGTTGCCATTCTAAACGGTTTCGGAGGATTGGCCAGCTTGCTGGTCGGCTGGGAAAATTATCACAGCTCGCCTGAGAGCAATCTTTTTATCACCACCGCCATTATTCTGGCCGTGCTCATCGGCGGAGTTGCTTTTTCCGGAAGTATGATTGCTTATGGCAAGCTTTCCGGAAGATTATCGGGCAAACCCATTTTTTTCGCCGGCCAGAAAATCATAAACGCAACCCTTATCGTTGCCATTATCATCTGCGGAGCCGTTTTTTCAATTCATCCGGCGACATCACTTTCGTATATTCTTTTTATGATCATCATCGGCCTGTCGCTGTTTCTGGGAGTCCTGGGAGTCATTCCCATCGGCGGGGCCGATATGCCGGTCGTTATCGCACTGTTAAACAGCTATTCCGGTCTGGCAGCCAGTGCTGCGGGATTCATCATCCTCAATAATGTTCTCATCGTGGCCGGTGCGCTGGTAGGTGCCAGCGGCCTGATCCTAACCGGCATCATGTGCAAAGCCATGAATCGTTCGCTGACCAACGTATTGTTCGGCGGATTGCAGGCCGCAGCGAGCAAAGCAGGCGCTTATCAGGTTCAGGGAGAGCCGCGTCCGATTTCCCCGCAAGATGCCTTCTATATCCTTGAGGCCGCCCGCTCTGCGGTGTTTGTACCCGGATACGGCATGGCCGTTGCCCAGGCCCAGCATGCAGTTCGTGAGCTTGGCGATATCCTGGAAAACAACGGCACCGAGATTCGTTATGCGATTCACCCGGTGGCCGGCCGAATGCCGGGCCACATGAATGTTTTGCTGGCCGAAGCCAATGTTGTCTATGAACAGCTTGCGGAAATGGACGATGTCAACCCCACCATGAGCAGCGTTGATGTTTGCGTCGTCATCGGCGCCAACGATGTCGTCAACCCGGCCGCCAGAGAAATTGCCTCCTCCCCGATTTACGGCATGCCGGTGATTAACGCCGATAAGGCCAAAACAGTCATCGTCCTCAAACGCTCGATGGCCGCCGGATTTGCCGGTGTCGACAATCCGTTGTTTGTTAAAGAAAATACGCGCATGCTCTTCGGCGATGCCAAAACATCGCTGCAGCAACTGATCGCTGAATTCAAGGAGCACTGATACCGAACGGATTCTGCCGATCTTTTGGCTGCTGGGCCCCTGATCGTTATCAACGGTCGGCGAAGCACAACTCGATAAAGCGTTTGAGATGCGGATGATAAGGGTTCAAGGACATAGTACAGATTATGAATGAAAGAATTGAACGGATCGCCCGCAAAATTAGAAAAAGCCGTAAAAACATCTTTTTCACCGGCGCCGGCATTTCCACCGAAAGCGGAATACCCGATTACCGCAGCCAGGGAGGGATCTGGGACAAATTCCGTCCGGTGTATTTTGACGAATTTATGAGTTCAAGAGATGCCCGTGAAGAATACTGGCGGCGGTGGAAAGAACTTTACGTGGGTATCCAGCGGGCCCGGCCGAATGTCGGGCATACATCCATTGCCAGACTCGATCAACTGGGGCTTCTGCACGCGGTTATCACACAGAATGTGGACGGTTTGCATCAGTTATCCGGTCTTGCCGATGAAAAAATAATCGAGCTTCACGGCAACACCCGCCGAATCCGCTGTCTGAACTGCCGCCAGATAACTCCCACCGATGACGTCCAAAAGCGATTGGCTTCCGGAGATCCGGCACCGGAATGTGCATGCGGCGGTTATTTAAAACCCGACACGATTTCATTCGGCCAGGCCATGCCTGCCAGCGAGGTCAACAAAGCCGTTTCCCTTGCTCAAACCTGTGATTTCTTTATGGTGGTGGGATCGACCCTGCTGGTTCAGCCGGCAGCTCACATGCCGCTTTACGCCAAACAAAACGGGTCGTTTCTGGTAATCCTCAATCTGTCGGAAACACCCTGCGATGATGTCTGCGATATACTCATTCGGGACAAAGCCGGCCCGGTGTTGCAGGAAATTGACAAAGCATTGGAAGACGGTTGAATAGGTGTCAGGTTTCGTGTGTCAGTGTTCACGTTCAATAGATAAGCGATGAGTGCTGAGGACTGAGGACTGAGGACTGAGCAAAAAATCATTCCTTATGCCCGGCCAACCTCAGTCCTCAGCACTCAGTCCTCAGTCCTATGTTTGCAGACCTGACACCTGAAATCTAAATGTTTCCGATCAACTAACTTTGAGATAATCGACAAGCTTGACAGTCCCGAAGGAGAAAAGATAAATGAAAATCCTGGATAATCTTCACGCGTTTATCTGGCAGTCATTGACGACCAACAATTGCAATGCCTATTTCATTGACGGTCCGACCCGCATCCTGATTGACCCGGGGCACCGCGCCCTGTTTGAACATGTTGATCTGGGATTAAAAAATCTGGGGTTGAAAACCGATGATATCGATCTGGTGGTTTGCACGCATGCCCACCCGGACCACCTTGAAGCCGTCCAGCTGTTCAAGAAAAAATCAGCGCTTTTTACCTTGAACCAGAACGAATGGCAGTTCGCGAAAACCGAGGGCAAACAGATGAGTGCGGCCTTTGGGATCGATATGGAAGCCTTGTCGCCGGATTTTTTTCTTCAGGAAGGCGCGCTTTCTGTGGACGGTCTTGAATTTGAGGTTTTTCTTACCCCGGGCCATTCTCCCGGTTCGGTTTGTCTTTACTGGCCGATGCATAAGGCCCTGTTTACCGGCGATCTGGTATTTAAAGACGGCCTTGGCAGGACCGATCTGCCCGGTGGCAACGGAACACTAATCAAAGAAAGCATCACACGCATATCGCAACTGGATGTAGAATTGGTGTTGTCCGGACACGGGGATGTCATCGCCGGTGCGCAGGAGGTCAAATCAAATTTTGAGCGCATCGAATCGTTTTGGTTCAATTATATTTAGAAGTCAGAAGACAGAAATCAGTGGCCGGCGGATTCAAAATCAAGATGCACAATGTTTTATTGTTTTACGGGCAGCTATAGCGGTTGTCAAAAATTTGTTCCGATAAACTGTCATTGCGAGGCGCCCAGCGCCGAAGCAATCTTTTCGAAACGCCGGGAGATTGCTTCGCTGCGCTCGCAATGACTTTGCAAAGTTATCCAAGTCAATCG
>JARRJQ010000187.1:0-7165 GCA_037388985.1 Desulfobacterales bacterium
ACGGACAACTCCTCTATTTGCTCGACCACCCCTACCAGTTGGAATCCATGATCATTTGCAGAGTCCCACACGACCAATGCAATGTGTTTGTTATGTTGAAGGTTTGCGAGGGTTCCCGGACAAAACCAGGCCGATACCGCGACCCGATCTTCTGAATCCGCCCTGAGTTCACCTGCGGCCGCCACATGAGGCGTTCCCCTGGAGTCGGCGGTAGCCACAAAAATATGTTCAAGCTTTTCAGCCAGCCGGATGGCTGGCTTGATGGATTGGGTTTTCATAATTATTCCCTGTCAAAATGGTTATTAAACATTAAATCCGTATTGCTGCGCTAAAGGAAGCGATTTGAGGCAAGCTAAATATTTAAATATGCCGAAGTCAGGATATGATTGCTGATGATTCATCAAATCCATCGTCTGCCTCCAGAATAATTCATATTCGCATTAAAAATCAACAACTTAGAATTATATATGAATATAAGCACCCTATAAAAAGGTTCAAGCTAAATTAAGCGCTTCAACTTTTAAAAATGAAAAAAATCGGACCTGGATCTGAATGTCCAGCTTTAAATGTACTGAGGTTTTCGGTTCAACCGGTCCAGCACGAGTATAATATAAAAAATTTAATTTTATATGTAAAAAAATTAAATAAATTGATTTTAATATGAATTTTATTAACTTTTTATTGACAAAAAATTAATTTTTATTATAATGAGTTTAAAATAAAATAGGAGGGAACCAGAATGCATGATTGGCAACAGCTGACCGATCTCACCCGAAACCAGAAAATCATCATTGAACGGGTCAAAGTCGCCGAATCGGGAATTTCAATCGAAGGAAATTTCGAATTGCCACCGCTGGCCAGCTTAAGCATGGAGGATCAGATATTTGTGGCTGCATTTGTCAAAAGTCATGGCTCAATCAAAGATATGGAGGAGCTGTATGGCGTCAGCTACCCCTCGATAAAAAACAGATTAAATCGAATATCAAAAGCGTTTGATTTTATTGATATTACACCTGCCGACCCTGTTGGTGAAATTCTTGAAGACCTCGATAAGGGTAAGATTTCCTTTGATCAGGCGATAAAAGAGCTCAAAAAATGATCCCCTTGGTATTAAAAATTCAGATCAGCGGCCATAACCAAAAACACAGAAATATCTGGGTTCCATTGCTCCTCGTTTATATCCTTTTGATTATTCTAATAATTTTACTTGCTCCGCTGCTTTTCGTCGGCTGTATTGTTTTACTCATCATCAAAGGCATCAATATGTTCAAAGCGCTGCCGGTATTTTTCAGTATATGGACATCGTTGAGCGGATTTTTAATCGATGTCAGATCAAAAAAACATAAATTTCAAATCACACTAAAATAAGGAGTCACGCCATGAATGCAGAAAGAAAAAAAGTTCTCGAAATGCTCGCAGACGGAAAAATTTCGACCGACGACGCGGAACAACTGTTAGAAACCCTTGAGAACAGAACGGTAGAAGCCTCTTCAGCAACTGCTTTTGCAGAAACAGGCCTGCCCAAATATTTATTTGTAAAGGTGGATTCGACCAGCGGGGACAAGGTGAATATTCGGGTTCCGATGAAGCTGATCCAGGCAGGCATTAAATTAAAATCCCTGCTGCCCCAGGATGCTCAAGACAAAATCAATGCAAAACTGGGCGAAAAAGGCATAAATCTGGACGACTTTAACACCGAAAACTTAAAAGATCTTCTGGATGCGTTGACTGAGCTTGAGGTGAATGTTGACGACAAAAAGGGAGATAAAGTTAGAATTTACTGCAGCAATGCTTAGAAGTGGTTTGAAAACCCCATCTGTCGGCCATCCCCTATTCCCTGAACCTGGCGCTGCACAAATCATCGGCAATGCTTTACTTTTTCGGGGTCGTTATCCTGCAAACGCTGATCGGCATCCAGGAACTGCGACGCAAACTACCCATTGTACTGCCGGTGGCAAGTCTGGCCGTCGTTGCAATCTATCTTGTTTTCGCTGTTCTACTCGCAATGATCGGAAAGATCGAAGGGATCACCCGAAACACACCCCTAATCTGGGAATGGCTGGCCTTTTGTTCGCTGATGATCTGGCTGATCTCACACAGCATTGTGCTTGGGCGGAAAATTGATTCAGGTGATTGAATTATGACCGATTCCCTTTTTTGAAATGCATCATATAGTTCACATGCGTGTTCCCGCCAGTTGAGTATCTCCTTAAAATCGGATTATAATGCAGGCCGGTCAGATCCTTGAATGACAAACCGGCAACCATTGCCCATTTTTGCAGTTCGGCCGGTTTGATGAATTGGCTGTATTGGTGGGTGCCTTTGCGCACCAGGCCCAGAATATATTCTGCGCCAATGATGGCAAAGACAAACGATTTTAAATTGCGGTTGAGGGTAGCAAAAAACACATCCCCACCGGTTCTGACCAGCGCTTGGCAGGCGGCGACAACCGAAGCCGGATCCGGAACATGCTCCAGCAGCTCCAGGCAGGTCACCACATCGAATCGATCCGGATGAGTGGCGGCAAATTGTTCGGCGGTCGCCTGGCGATATTCCACCTGAAGTCCGGATTCTTTCAGGTGCAGCCGGGCAACCCCCAGGGCGGCATCACCCATGTCAATCCCGGTAACCGCGGCCCCCAGCGATGCCATGGCTTCGGACAGAATCCCGCCGCCGCAGCCCACATCCAGCACCGATTTCCCGGCAAGCGGCGCCCGTTGGTTGATGTAGTTTAACCGCAGCACATTGATATCATGCAAGGCCTTAAGATCACCCTGACGGTCCCACCAGATCGAAGCCATGGCTTCAAACTTGGCGATCTCATCTTCATCGATATTAGCTGCGGGTTTTTGGGGATAATTTTTTGTCATCGACAATTGAACAACCAATCAAAAATTAAACTCAAAATGTAATGGTTAGTTGTCCGTTGTTGGTCGTCCGTTGTAAACAATATGCCCTGCAAAGAACAACGGACTATGGACAACTAACAAAATGTTTATGACTCTTCGCCAACCAGGCTCCACAATTGTGAAATCAGCATGCCGAACAGCATCAGCCCACAGCCGACAAGACCCCGTGGAGAAATGATCTCACCCAGTATCAACCAGCCACCGATGGCAGCAAAAACGGCTTCCAGACTGAGCAATATGGCTGCATGCGCCGGATGCGCATCGCGCTGGGCAACCACCTGCAGGGTGTAGGCGATCCCAACCGATAGCAGGCCGCCATATAAAATTGGAATTGCCGCCGCAAATATCGAGTTGAGGGTGATGACTTCAACAACTGAGGCTGCAATTAGACTTAAAATCGAACAGGTTGCATATTGAGAAAATGCCAGCTTGATTGGATTGATTCTGGGTGATAACCAGCCGATGATCAAAACATGAGCTGCCCAGAAAAAGGCACCGATCAAAACAAGCAAATCGCCTGGTTCGATCGTAAATTCTTCGGTAATACTCAACAGGTAGAGACCGATGGCTGCCATAAATGCGCCGATCCAGGTTCCGATTCTGGGCTGCTGCTTCCAGATCAGCCCGAGGATCGGGACGATGATCACATAAAGGCCGGTGATAAATCCGGCTTTGCCGGCCGTCGTGTATACCAGGCCAATTTGCTGCAATGAAGCCCCGGTAAACAGCGTCAGTCCGAGTGCACCGCCGCCCAGCAAAATGGTCTTCAAACCGGGGGGTGGCAAGATATTGCGCGTTGCGGTCGTCCGTTCACGGCTCATCAACACCAGCGGTAGCAGCGACAGGCTGCCGATGGCAAAACGGATGCCATTGAAGGTAAACGGGCCCACATAGTCCATCCCGACCCGCTGGGCGACAAATGCAAACCCCCAGATGACGGCTGTGGTCAGCAGCAGCATATCTGATTTTAGCGTTACACCTTGCATGCAAAAATAGTCTCTTTGACGATCTGATAATTTGATTAAAAGGGACCATACTTTCTGCCCAATTTGGAGTCAAGAAAAGATAGGATACGCAAAAAGGATATAAAAGGGTTGATTACTTAGCATACCCAGAATAAACTAGACAGGGAATGAATCCTGTTAATCCTGCCGAAAAAATAAAATGGGGAGAATTCAAAAATGAACCTGGCCAAATTTCCCCGTCGTCGCTACACGCAAGGAAGGACCCCGATCGAAAGACTTTCGCGACTTTCCGAAGAGCTCGCAGGGCCCACCATCTATATGAAAAGAGACGATCTATTGGGACTTGCCGGAGGAGGCAACAAAACCCGCAAGCTGGAATTTTTGGTGGCCGAGGCATTGGCCCGGGGCGCAGACACCTTAATTACCTGCGGAGCGGTGCAATCCAACCATTGCCGACTGACGCTGGCAGCCGCCGTCAAGGAAGGATTAAAATGCAGGCTGGTTCTCGAAGAACGAGTACCCGGCAGCTTTAATCCGCAATCCGGCGGAAACAACTTTTTATTCCGCCTGCTGGGTGTTGAAAAGATCAAGGTGGTCCCCGGCGGCTCCGACATGAAGGCCGCCATGCAGGCGGTCGCTGACGAACTCGCCGGCGCGGGGCGCAAAGCCTATGTCATTCCCGGTGGCGGCTCCAATCCTGTGGGTGCCACCGGCTACGTTGCCTGTGCGGAAGAAATTCTGGCTCAGGCCTTTGAACTGGGAATCAACATCGACCGGATCATATGCGCCAGCGGCAGCGCCGGTACCCATGCCGGAATGGTCACCGGTTTTAACGGCAACAACAGCAATATACCGGTAATCGGAATCAATGTCAGCCGGCCGAAAGCTGACCAGGAGGAACTGGTCTATGATCTGGCGCAAAGAACAGCCAGACACGTCGGTGTAAATTCAGTTATTCCCCGAGAAGCCGTGGTTTGCTTTGACGAATATGTGGGACCCGGCTATTCCCTGCCGACACCTCAAATGGCCGAAGCCGTACGAATGCTTGCCCGTTTGGAAGGTGTTCTGATCGATCCGGTTTACACCGGCAAAGCGATGGCCGGTCTGATCGACCTCGTGCGCAAAGGCACCTTTGATCAGAAAGAAAATATTCTTTTTATTCACACCGGCGGATCACCCGCGCTTTATGTGTATATGAATGAGATATTGGGTTAAGGGTATAAGGTGTAAGGTACAAGGTTCAGGGTTCAGGGGTTCATTTAAAACAGGTTTCAGGGTTCAGCTGTCAGGGGAAATAGGCACTGAGTTCTGAGAATCCGTCTCCGCTCTGGCGAGCTTGGCCGCAGTAAGCTGGGGACCCGTCTTCGCTCTGCCGAGCTACGCCGCGGCAAGCTGAGGACTTAGGAAAATGCGGGCTTCAACAATTTTATTTTTCTTTGTGTACTCTGTGCCTCTGTGGTGAAATAATATGAAAGAAAAAGCCATCGGCATCCTCGGCGGTATGGGACCCGAGGCCACCCTGGACTGTTTTGCCAAAATTATTAAAAACACGCCGGCAAAAAAGGACCAGGACCACCTGCGGGTGATCATTGACTCCAACCCTAAGGTTGCGGATCGCCCTGCAGCCATCATCGGCAAGGGCAAATCGCCGGTGCCCGAGTTGGTTCAAGGCTGCCGGTACCTTGAGTTTGCCGGCGCTGACTTCGTTATTATCCCCTGTGTGGCTGCTCATTTCTTCCTTGAAGAAGTCCGACAACAGGTTAAGCTCCCCATTTTATCGATTTTCGATGCGGTGACCGAAACCATTGTGCGCAAACATCCGGATATCACGGCCGTCGGGCTTCTAGCCATCACCGCAACCATCAGCAGCGGCCTGTTACAAAAGCGTCTGGCGGCCGACAACATCGAAACCGTTTTACCCGATGAGATCAACCAGGCCAGGGTGATGGCAGCCGTAGCCGACATCAAAAAAACTAGGCCGACCCGCTCCAGAGCGAAAATTACAGCGGATCTGATCGGCACCGCCGAAGACCTGATCTCAAACGGCGCCCGGGGAATTGTTGCCGGCTGCACAGAGATCTCCCTGGCCTTAAAACAGGAGCACCTGTCCGTACCCTATTTTGACGCTTTAACCATACTGGCCCGAGCTGCGGTCCTCGAAGCCGGCCGGACACCGATTCCTTGATTCAATGTCTTGACTTGTAGTTCAATTCCAGTTTATCTTTGCGTTCCGCTCTATTTGCCCATTAGAATCCCAAATACACGATTGTGGGTTTTTTTCCATATGGATACGAAACCCGGTCGCTTTCGATTGGCTTGGGGCTTTTGTTTTAATCAGGTGATGTCATGATCAGTGCAATTTTGATGGCCGGTTATAAAAACAAAATGGAAGTCAAGCGTTACAGCAAGATCGTTGCTGAACATTACGGGGAAAAATTTATTGAAACCGGATATCTACCGCTGCGCGAATTTAAAGTGGTTATCAACGGCAGGGATTCACCGATTTCACCGGAGGTCATCCAGCGGTTCAACGTTATCAAGCGCAAGGTCAAGCACAACAGCATCGCGGGCAATTTCATCAAAGGCTATGCCGCCAGCAAGGCCTGCAAGGATAATAAACATGCCCTGTTTGTTGCCTCGGATGCCCCCCTGACCACCAGAGAATTCATCGAGCAATTTCTGATGGCCGCTCAAAAATATCAGGACCGGGCAGCGATTATTTTGCCGGCAACCCTTATCGAGGCCTCAAAAGACAAACTGCAAAGATATCCGCTCAAGCTTTTAAACGATACGGAGTTTGATTTGCCGGGGACAAAAGACAATTACGGGCGGCAGGGATTCAGGCTTTCTTCTGTGCTGACGGCCAATCCTCATTTATTCGACATCAACACGGCCAACACCGCCTATAGCCTGCGCAAAGCCCTTAATCCCAATGTTCAGCTGAAGCTGTTTAAGATTACACGCAGCCTCGGCTATCCAAATGTATATTCCAAATATTTCATCAGAAAAGATCTAAGTATCAAAGAAGTTGAAAACATCACATCCGCGTTTTTTAACGGCCATCTCAAGTTAATTCCAATGGCCGGGGAAGAATCAACCTACGACTATGACGGTACTTTTTTTGAGTACCGCATGATCAACGAAATGCTCCAAAACAAATGAACTCAAACAGTCAGATTGCCGCATTTTTTGATTTCGACGAAACCCTGCTTGAAGTGGAAAGCGGTCGATTGGGCATCCAGTGGTTGTGGGATAGACGCCTGATACCGTTGGGCTATGTCTTTAAAATCC
>JARRJQ010000188.1:0-3307 GCA_037388985.1 Desulfobacterales bacterium
TTTTTTCGGCATCAGCCCGCTCTTGCTCGGTGGGTTTTTTGTTGCGTGCGGCTTCCATAGCCCTTCTCTTTTCCTCGGCGGCTTGCTGCTCTTCCTCTTCTTCAAGATCTTTGATCAGTTCGTTGATATCTTTTTGCTCAGTATCAACACGTTGCTGATCGGCAGTTGCATTATGGGGCTTTTCCTTAAAGATCAGCTTCACATCGGCGGCATCAGCAGGCGGCTGATTACCAAAATGCTTGATGCCTTTTTGGTCAGTCCATGAATAAACATCTGCATTTAAAACCGGAACCCACAGCAAAATCCCTATAAAGCAAAGCAGGCTGATTAATTGTTTCATAATGCACCTTTTTGTTAAATAGCGGATTACGGTTCGCAATCCGCTTGCGTCAAAATCCTCAGGATCAATATAATGAGGCAAAATTGCGCTGTCAATTCAATCGAATTGCATTTGAGTTTATTCTTTTTGCTCGACGTAAGATCTTAAAATTGCGCCTTCTGTTGCCGGAATTTCATCAAATTGTACGCCGAACCCGCGCGGGCTTCCCCAAGAAATTGTACCGTTGATTTTGAAGGGTCTTTGATTGTTGGGCAGCATGAAATTTAACACGATTTTCTGGCCAATCGTGAATTTTTTATCGGTTTCAATAAATACGCCGCCAATGCTGATGTCCAGTATGTAACTTTTGTAGTCCTGGTTTTGTATGGTGTAATTGGCATTAATCAGGCAAGGCTTGCGGGGATTTTCCCGCATCGATGATTCGTTTTCTTCCAAGCTGACGGTTCGTTCCGGCATCTCAGCTACCGGCATGGACTCCAGTTGCTCCAGCAAAATGATCTGCTGTTCTTCGGTCATCTCAATAATCAATTTGCAAAGTTGGCTGGAGACATCATCGGCGACGAGTTGCTTTAAAAGGATCAATTTTTTGTCTTTGGGCAGATCATTGATCAGCTTAAACAGGCGCGCTGTGACGGCAAACTTGCCTAACTGTGGATCAACATCCAGCATGGCATGCTCCTTTATCAGGTTTAAATGGAAGTCAAATTCAATCCGGATATGTCCAAAATTTTATTGGTTTCCCTTCGGGGTGTCAATATTTATTTTTGATTTTAAATGGTTAGGACAAAAATCGACAAAAAATTAATCCCGGCCTGTCAACGCCGATCACCTGACATTTTGGCTCTGCGCCGGCTGCAAAATTCAGGGTTCAAATGTCGAGTTGATCCTGATGAGAGAAAATGATGTTATTGGGATTCAGAGGCAACGATTTCATATTCAGTGGTGATTTTGGCTGTTCCTCTGATCGTGGCAGATACAGAGCAATATTTTTCCTGAGAAAGGCTGATGGCCTGCTCAACGGCTTTTGCGGTCAAATTCTTGCCGGCCAGCCGGTATTTTACATGGATTTTGCGATAGGTCCAGGGAGGGTCCGGATCCTGTTCACCGGTAGCGGTGACTTCGAACAGCCGTAATGTCATACGCTTTTTTTCTAGAATTTCAACCACATCCACCGATGAGCAGGCTGCCAGCGAAACGAGCAGCATCTGGGAGGGACTGACTCCAATACCGTTTTTTTGGCCGGATAACACAACCGAGTGACCAGTTGAATCCACCCCTACAAAGTTTCTTTCATTTAACCAGCGAACCGTTGCCGATGCCATTGCCGCATCTCCTTTATTACATCTTGTGTGGATCTGATTAAGTGCTGGGGTCTAATAATTTCGATATTCCAGCCTCAACGGGCAGCCTATCAAAGATCGTTGCTTATTTTAATAATGATCAGTGTAATGTCATCAGCAGGCTTAACACCCTGCCGATATCGATTCAAATCGTTTAAAATGGCGCTTTGAATTTTTGCGGCCCCCGCGTGAGAATTTCGGCGAATGATACGATAAATGGCCTGTCTGCCGAACATCTTATCCTGCGGATTGCGTGCCTCCCAAATACCGTCTGTGCTTAACAAAATAATCTGGCCGGCAGCCAGTCCGCTGCGTTTTTCTTCCGTATATCGCCAGCTGTCATTAATTCCCAACGCAATTCCTTTGCCGGTCAATTCTTCAAAACGATCCGTTGAGGGATCGTAAAGCACAGCAGGCTCGTGTCCGGCCCGCACCCAGCTCAGGCAACGGTTGATCCGATCAATTTGGAGATAAAACAGGGTGATGAATCGGCCGCTGTCCTCCACGTCCCGGGTCAGCTGGCGATTGACATCGCTGACCACGTCGGCAATACTGCCGGATAAGGCCGAGCGCTGCCGCAGGAACGCTCTTGCCGAGGCCATTAGCAGAGCCGAAGGGATGCCGTGTTCGGATTCATCTCCGATGACCACACCATATTTATGTAAATCTGTCCCGACGTCTTCTAAAAATTCAAAATAATCACCGCCGGTTTCGTCACAGTAGATGCTTTTGCCGGCGATGTCCAGGCCGGGAAACCGGGGATCTTTTGCGGGCAACAGGTTTTGCTGCACGTCTTTGGCCAGATCAAGTGATCGCTGCAGCCGGTAGCGGTCTTTGAGGCCTTCGGTCATCTGATTGAAGTTTTCGGCCAGCGCGCCCAGTTCGTCATTGCTGTTAACCGTCACGGTTGCCGCCAAATCCCCCATTTCAACCCTGGCCATGGCGGCCTGCATGCGGCGGACCGGATCGATGATCCCGGTGCTGAACAGGCGCGATAAAATGAGTGCAACAGCCAGGGTGACGGCCAATAAGAATGCAGTTAGATACAGCAGGCTTTTGATGACTTCTGCCGGATCCATGACGAGCATCAGACGGGCTTTGTTATAAGACAGCACCGCCATTAAAATCAGGGGTAAAATGCTGGCCAGGATAAAAATGACGAACATGCGGGTGCGCAGCTTCAGACGAAATACCCCCGGCGTTTTCACCAGCCCGCCTTCGGGGAAAAAATAGGGCCATATTAATCGGCATTTGGCCTCGGTAACGAAAAAAATAATGGCCGCCACCACAATGCCGGCGATGATGCAGCCGAAAAAAACCCGCAGACCCTCAATCAGTCCAACCGCAAATGATTGACTACCGCCGGATTCTGAAACCAGGCTGAAAATTGTCATCGTAACTGCGGCTAAAAACCAGTTAAAAAGGCTTATCAGGGCAGACATCAGCGGCAGATCTATAATTTTGTGTCTGGCGCTTTTTTGCAGATCAGTTTCAATTTCGCTGTTTTGTGCTTGCAACTGAAAAAACAAAAACAGATCTTTTTGCCACCGATGCATAAAACCAATCGCAATTGCAACAAGGAAGGGAAACATGATGCCAACCACATAAAACGTTGTTTGGATCCGAA
>JARRJQ010000188.1:3394-13468 GCA_037388985.1 Desulfobacterales bacterium
CAGATTTTCGACAGGAAAATAGCGACTCATTAAAACCGATTTTTTGAAATCGTCTTAAAAGATATGCAATTGACACCCGGATTTCTTTTATCTATTATTTTTTGTCTGTTAAAAGCGCAATAGAATTATTAAATTTTTTTAAAAAAGGGATGATAAGCAATGGAAACTTTGCACAAGACCCCCTTAAACGATCGTCATGTCAAACTGGGTGCGAACATGGTGGAATTTGCCGGCTGGGAAATGCCTCTGCATTATCAAACCGGCATTGTTCAGGAGCACCTGATCACCCGCAGCGCAGCGGGACTTTTTGATATTTCACATATGGGGCGTTTCACTGTTCGCGGCAAAGATGCGCTTGAATTTCTGCAGCAGGTGCTGACCAACAATGCGGCTGCCCTGGAGGAAGAAGAGAGTCAGTACACGATGATTGCCAATGAAAACGGAGGGGTTATTGACGATGCCTATCTTTACCGCTTTGTCCCCGATGAGTATCTGCTGGTGGTCAATGCCGCCAACCGTGAAAAAGATTTTGCCCACCTGGAAAAGGCGCGCCAAAAATTCGGCGGGGTTGAATTGACCGACCGCACAAAAGAGATGGCGATGCTCAGCTTACAGGGACCCGGGTCGAAAGGATTGATGCTTGATCTGATTTCTGCCGGCCGATTGCCCGAACCGATGCGCAACTACCTGAGCACCGCCACCATTAACGGAAGCCGGGTACTGATTTCGCGCACCGGTTACACCGGTGAGCCGATTTGTTTTGAGCTCTTCTGCGAGCGCAAGGATGCGGCCTTGATCTGGGATATGCTGTTGGGCAAAGGTGTTCAGCCAATTGGTCTGGGTGCCAGGGACACCTTACGGCTGGAGGCCGCCCTGCCGCTTTATGGGCATGAGCTCGGGCTCGATCCCGAGGGCAAGGAAATACCGGCCTATGCCAGCATGCTGGCACGTTTTAGCATCAGCCTTTCGCCTATGAAAGGTCAGTTTATCGGCCGGCCGGCGCTGGCAAAGCAGTATGAAGCCTTTAAGCGGATTGTCGATAGAGACTATTCACTCATTGCAGACCTGCCTCGCCTGATTCGGCCCATCGCGCTGATGGATAAAGGAATTGCCCGGGCCGAAGCCAAAGTATTTCGCGGCGATAATCTTGTGGGGTATGTGACCAGCGGAACCATGGTTCCGTTCTGGCAAACTGACGGCATGGGCCTTTCCTCCAAACAGAGCGAACAGAAGGGCAGGCGTGCCATCGGAATGGCCCTGTTGGACAGCGATCTGGTGGAAGGCGATGAAGTTGAAGTCGAGATCCGGGGCAAACGCGCCCAGGCCGTCATTGTTCCCTACCATATGCGGGGCGAAGCCCCGCCCCATTCCTGGCCGGTTCCCCACGACCGGCTGCGGGCAGACCGAGAAGCCGTCTGTGCGGCTGGCCAAATGGTGCAAAACGTCAAAACGCTGGTCGGCAAAGCCATCGACAATCATACCTGGCGGCAGCAGCAATGTGTGAATTTGATTCCTTCAGAGCAGACGGTTTCTCCCATGGTGCGCATGCTCTCCACAACGGACCCAGCCGGCCGGTATGCCGAACACAAGCAGGTCAAAGCCTTTAAGGAAGCCAATGTTTTTTATTATCAGGGAACGGATTTTATTGCCGAGGTCGAATATCTGCTGACCTGCGAATTTCAACGCTTTTTAGAGTGTAGCGAAGTCGAAACCCGGGTCATATCGGGGCAGATGGCCAACATGGCCGTATTCAGTGCCCTGGTGGATTACTTGAACCGCGCCGACCGGAAAAGCGAGCAGCGGCGCATCCGCATGGTGATGAACAATCACATCATTAAAGGCGGACACCTGAGTGCCCAACCCATGGGCGCTTTGCGGGATTTTGTGAGGCGGGATCCCGCATGGGAAAAGCCGGCGGTGGTGAACTTTCCAGTGTTGGAAAACAACCCCTTTAAAATAGATGTCTCAGCTGCCCGGGAACTGATGATCGAACACCGACCGGAATTGATCATTCTGGGAAAAAGCATGATGATCCACAAAGAGCCGGTCAAAGAATTGCGGGCGATCATTGATGAGCTCACCCTGGATTGCCTCCTGATGTACGACATGGCCCATGTGCTGGGGTTGGTGGGCCCCTATTTCCAGCAGCCCTTTAAAGAAGGAGCGGACATCGTCACCGGTTCAACTCATAAAACCTTTTACGGGACTCAGCGCGGCGTTGTCGCTGTAAACTATGCCGAAGAGGACCTTGAGTATGAATTCTGGGAAGCGATTCAGCGCAGAGCCTTTCCCGGTAGCACCAGCAACCACCATCTGGGCACACTGCTGGGGCTGTTGCTGGCGGCCTATGAGATGAACGCTTTTAAAGACGATTATCAGAAAAATGTGTTGGCCAACGCCAAGGCGTTTGCCCGCTCGCTGAAAGAATGCGGCCTGGATGTTGCCGGAGATCCGCAGATTTCATTCACCGAAACCCATCAGGTTATTGTTAACGTGGGATATGCCCGGGCGCCTGAAATCGCCCGGCGCCTGGAGGAAAACAATATCATTCTCAACTACCAGGCGGCTCCGGATGAAGAAAGCTTTTCAGCTGCCGGATCGCTGCGAACCGGCGTGCAGGAAATGACCCGCTTCGGTATGCAAGCAGCCGATTTTGCGGATTTGGCACAGCTGATGGCCGATGTGATCCTTAAAAACAAAAGTGTTAAAAAAGAGGTGCTGGATTTTCGGAAACGCTTTTTGGAAATGCAGTACTGCTTTTCAGGGGATGAGTTTGAGGAGCTCCTGCAAAAACTTCATCACCTCATTTAATGCTCGCCGGTTGAGTCCGTTGGCCCGTTAGCCCCTCTGCCCGGGAAAAAATCAGATATTTTTCCTTTTTTTGCCGGCTTAACTGGCTCAACGGGCACTACCGGCTCAACTAGCCAACAAGGCCCAATGCAGCTGAAAGATATCATAGCTGAACTCAATTCGTTGAGCATCCGCAGGCGACTGCCGGGATCGTTTTTAAGGCAGTTATCCGATAAAAACACATTCCACCAGACCCAGAGCGGATGATATCACATTGACGGCATCATCAACGTCTAAAGTCGCTGCATTAATCACCAGGTCATAATTGGTGGGCTCGGTAATGTCGGCATTAAAATGCTTCTGAATAAACGCGCGGCGGTCCGACTCGGTCCGCATCACCCGTCTTCTGGCATCTTCTTTTGAAATACCAAACTCCCGGGCGACATTTTCTATGCGCCATGGCTGCGGGGCCACAATGCGAACGGCAAATCTTTTTTCACCGGGCAAAACAAAGTTGGCGCCTCTGCCCACAATCACAGCGCGGCCATGCTGTCCAATTGTGCCGATAACTTTCATCAGATGCTGCATGTACTCATCGGGCCATAGATGATGCTTGTCGATCAGGGTGGCGATCAAGTCATCCATGAGCGAAAGGCCCCTTTCATCCAGGGTCTCCACCAGCCTGTCGCTGACGTGCGCACTTTGGGCCATTTCGTGGATCACTTCCTGGTGAAATATCGTAATGCCGAGTTTTTCAGCCAGGCGTGAAGCGACGATGCGCCCGCCGCTGCCCGGTTCCCTCGACACGGTTACAATGGAAATGCCCGGTTTTTCTTCTTTATGCTCCGCATGTATAATATGCCAGCGGTGGATTTGTTCCTCGACAATCTGGGCTACAGTCTTCATTGCCCCTCCTTTCATGCGCCTTGCGTGTTCTGCGAGACAATCGCAACCAAATTCAACGCAGCTGATTCCACCTTCCAAATGGGTTGGACCAATTCCATCTTCAATTTAAGGACGCTGGGAAACTGTGTCAATTTTTTGTTGACTTACCGATCCCAAAGAAAATAACTATTGAACCGAATATGATTTGCTGCACTGCCAAAGGGTTCGGAAAAGGACCCGTTAACCATAGAAATCCGTTAGTGAGGATGGAGCGATGATCTATGATCTGAAGCACAAAATAGCGCTGGTGACGGGCTCCGGCAAAAAGACGGGAATCGGTTACGGAATAGTTCACCAACTCGCAACCTGCGGGGCAAACGTAATTCTTGCCGATCTGGCGGCAAAAGAAATCCGGCCAAATGAGCTGGCCGCCGCTGACTTGGATGAAATGACAAGTGTAACAATGCCGGGGCCGTTTTTGGAGTGCCCAATGCGATTCACACCTATGATGAGGATGCGTGGTTGAAAACTATCGATGTGAATCTGCACGGTGTATTTCGAGTTTCCAAGGCGCTTATTCCCTTGATGATGGGCAATGGCGGTTGCATTGTCAATGTGGCCTCCCGAGCCGCCAAGGTGCCGCCATTGTTTAACGGTGCCTATGCGGTGGCCAAAGCAGGGATTGTCATGCTGACCAAGGTTATGGCCAAAGAATTGGCCGCAGCCGGGATAAGGGTCAACGCCATCTGTCCGGGCGTCATTCAGACGGACTTTAATGCCTGGCGCTTCAAACTCGAGGCGGAAATACTGCATTCGACAGTTGCCGAACGGGAAGCCGAAATGCTTAAGACCATTCCCATGGGACGCCTGGGAACTGCCGATGAAGTCGCAGATCTGGTCGTCTTTCTGGCTTCCGATCGATCTTCATACATTACCGGGCAGGCCATTAATATTACCGGCGGGCAGCTCATGGAAATTTAATTTCGATTTATAAACAGCCCTATTTCTAAATCGAAATTACATATTTTTTAATAATTTTAATTAGAAAGAGGATATCTATGGCTGAGATTAGCGGTGGCGAACTTCTGGTTCGATGTCTTCATGCTGAAGGGATTAGATATGTTCATGCGATTACCGACGGCACTTACATGATGGTCTTGGAAGCGCTTGAGCGCCTCGGAAAGGATTTGGGTATGCAGCTGATTGTTCCACGTCACGAGGCAGCCGCCGCCCATGCGTGTGACGCTTACACACGGTGTAGGGGAGAGCCCGCAGTGGTTATGGCGTGCGCCGGACCGGGTGCGGCCAATCTAATTGCCGGCTTAATGTGTGCCGAAGCAGAGGGGAGCCCGGTGGTTGCCATCACAACCACCCGACGCAGCATCATTTCAGATTCATATGTTCACCAGGGGGGCATGCAGGTAAGCCGTCACCTAGATATTTTTAAGCCGGCGGTAAAATGGAATGGGAAAGTAGACCACTGGCATCGTATTCCGGATATGGTTCGGCATGCGTTTCGCGTTGCCATATCTGGAAGGCCGGGGCCGGTGCATATATTAATCCCGGAAGATATTTTGAATGAACGTCACGATGAAGCCGGTGTCCGGTTGTGGGTGCCGGAAAAATATCGCGTTACCACTAGGATGCCGGGGGATCCAGCTGCTTTAAAGCAAGCGGCAAACTTGCTGGCATCCGCTGAACTTGTCAACATTCATTGTGGCAACGGCGCTGAACGATCCGGAGCCGGAGAGGAGGTTCAGAAGCTGGCGGAGTATCTTGGTGCTGCGGTCACAAATACCATCCGGGCGCGCGGCATCGTATCAGATGAGCATGAGCTGGTTTTTCATCCAACCTGCCTGTCGAGAATAATGGCCAACAGCCAGGCGGATGTGGTACTGGCCGTCGGCACCCGCCTCGGCGAACTCAACATGTGGGGCCAGCCACCCATGTTTGGAGAACCGAACAAACAGCGTCTTGTTCAAATAGATACCGAACCCACCCATATTGGTTTGAATCGACCCGTCGATGTAGCGCTGGTCGGCGATGCAAAGATAATTTTATTAAAATTATTTCAGGAGGTTAAAAAGCTGACCCAAAAACGTAAAGCGCATCCGAAAATCGCCGAATTTCGCGTTGTGCAGGATAAATGGCGGAAAGATCTTGATGATGCCATAGCCGATATGGAGCGGGAACCCATGCTGACGGGTCAAATCTTAAGGGTTGCTATCGGGGCAAAGCTGGCTAAGCCCGATAAATCAGTATATTGCGTGACGGGTGACAGTGCCTTTGGATTTAATATTCAGGAACTGGAAACAGCGGTGCGACACCACTTGTCGGTCATTATTATCGTAGCAGTTGATGGGGCTTACGGCATGGAAAAATCCGCACAACGGCGGGCGTTTAGGCGCGAAGCGCAATGGTTCGGTCAAGACCACGCTCCGGTAAGATATGATCAGGTCGCAATGGCGATGGGCTGTCACGGAGAATTTATTCAGAAGGGCTCTGAAATCCGGGGGGCGCTGGAACGATCGCTGAATTCAGGTAAACCGGCTGTAATTCATGCCGCTGTGGATCCGGTGGCCAATATTGATCCCCCGGGGGAATGGCTTTGGGTGGCGGCTCGAACCGGCAAAATCGAAATGTAATGATCGTTTCTTGCCCCTTGGGATTTTTGCAGATTTTGGAAATCCAGATCTCAAATGAAAGGATATGTTAATGGATCCGGTGTTGATTGATCAGGTGCGGTTGAATTTTAATCCTCAGGGACTATTTATTATCAATGCGGCTATCGGCTTGATGATGCTGGGCGTGGCACTGGAGTTGAAACTGGAGGATTTTAAGCGAATTCTGATCGCCCCCAAAGCGCCTGTTATCGGCTTGGTGGCCCAGTTTGTTCTTCTGCCCGTCTTTACCTTCCTGTTGACCCTAATCATCAAGCCGCCGCCATCCGTTGCTTTGGGCATGATTCTGGTAGCTTCCTGTCCCGGCGGCAACCTCTCCAATATCATGACTTACCTGGCGCGCGGCAACTGCGCAATATCGGTAAGCATGACGGCCGTTTCCACCCTGGCCGCCATCATCATGACACCGTTGAATTTGGCGCTGTGGGGCAGCCTAAATCCGCACACCGCAGGCATTTTAAGAAAAGTCAGCCTCAGTCCCCTGGATGTTTTTGTCACAGTCTTTATCATCCTTGGCATTCCGCTGTGTGTTGGCCTGTTGATTGCGAGGTCATTTCCCACTCTGGCGGCAAAGGTCAGGCGGCCTTTTAAAATTTTTTCGCTGATTTTTTTCATCGGCATCGTTGCGGCTGCTCTGGGAGCCAACTGGCAATATTTTATAAACTACATCGGTCTGGTATTCATCGCGGTCCTGATTCATAATGCCCTGGCACTCAATTTAGGGTTTTGGGCGGGCCGGATCTCAGGGTTAACCGAGCAGGATACCCGAGCGGTGTCCATCGAAGTGGGCATTCAGAATTCCGGATTGGGTCTGGTGCTGGTGTTTAATTTTTTTGGCGGCCTCGGCGGGATGGCGATTGTGGTGGCCTGGTGGGGAATCTGGCACATCATCGCCGGACTGATCGCCGCATTTATTTTTTCCCGGCGACGGTTACCAGCAGATCTCCAGGCCGAGACGGCCGGCTGAGCCTGCTGATTTTTGAAAGTCGCTAATGACATCACAGGATCTGAAAAACAAAATCGCCGTGGTCACCGGTGCAGCCAGCGGGATCGGCGCCGCCATCAGTAAACATCTCGCTGCTAAGGGCGCCAGGGTCGGATTACTGGATATCGATGAAACCGCCGTAGAGACGGTGGCTGCCGACATGCTTGCCGCCGGCAGCGATGCGCTGGGCATTGGCTGTAATGTTGCGCATGCGGACCAATGCCAGGCGGCGATTAATTCAATTCTTGAGCGCTTTGGTGGCATCGATATTCTGGTAAACAATGCCGGCATCACCCAGCGTAGCGCCTTTGTCGATTCACAGATAGACGTCTATCGCCAGGTCATGGATGTCAATTTTTTCGGATCCCTGCACTGCACCAAATATGCGATTGCCAGCATTATTGAGCGTCGCGGATCAATCGTCGTCATCGAGAGCCTGGCCGGCGTTACCCCTTTATTGGGTCGGACAGGCTATTGTGCGAGCAAACACGCTTTGCACGGCCTGTTTACCTCCCTGCGAACAGAATTGTTCGGTACCGGTGTTCACATTATGATTGTCTGCCCCGGATTTGTGCGGACCAATTTGCAGAGCCGGGCGCTTGGCCATGACGGCCGTATCACTACCCATCCTCAGTCAATTGTCGGTAAACAATATTCGCCCGAGCGGGTTGCCAGTGCGGTATACAAAGGGCTATTAAGAAAGAAGCCGTTGTTGATCTTATCGCCGGTCGGAAAGCTTTCTTACTGGATCTCGCGCATCACCCCCAATTTTTACGAGCGGCTGATGGCCAGGCAGCTGAAATCAGAACTTATGCGAAATGGTCTCAAAACCCCTTCTAATGTCCGATAGTCCGCCGCAGGCAGATTGCCTGTCGCGTAAGGAAGCTGCAGGTAATCTGAAGTGCCTAAAATGCCTAAAATGAGCTAAAATGCCTAAAGTTAAGGAATCCTGCCATTTTTAAAGATAGAGCAAAGCGATCCCACAACTTTAGTCATTTTAGGCACTTTTGTGATATCCACCAGATAGTTCATTTGAACGTTTGATGCGACACTTTGAATTTGCGTCTTTTGGAGGTACCCGTGATTGACCGAAGCGTTGCGACCGTCATTGATCAGGAAAAATGTATTGGATGCGAGTTGTGCGTGAAGGTATGCCCGAGCCAAACGATCAGCATGCAGGGCGACAAGGCTGTTGTGACCGGCGATCGTTCTTTACAATGCGGACACTGCGCTGCCGCCTGCCCGGTAGATGCAATACGCGTAAAAACCTTAGATCCACAAAGCCTATTGTTTAAAAATTTTGATTTGGAAAATAAATGGCTGCCTCATGGCGAGTTCGATACGTCCCGTCTGGTTCAGTTGATGGCATCAAGGCGATCGTGCCGGAACTACAGCGCACAAGCAGTCGATCGTTCGGTACTCGAAGATCTGGTGAAAATTGGCACCACCGCGCCATCGGGCACCAACTGCCAGGACTGGACGTTTACCGTTTTGCCGGATCGTGCTGCGGTGATTGAATTTGCCGAACGCATTGGATCATTTTTTAAAAAAATCAACCGCATGGCTGAAAAAAGATGGATGCGTCATGGGCTCAGACTGATTGGTAAACCCGAACTGGAATTCTATTATCGGCAATATTACCAATCGGTCAAAGAGGGACTTGCCGAGTGGGAGCAATACCGGCGGGAGCGTCTTTTCCACGGTGCGCCCGCCGTTGTTGTTGTCGCTTCCAAACCCGGCGGCAGCTGTCCGATGGAAGATGCCATGCTGGCCACTCAAAATATCTTGCTGGGTGCCCATAGCATGGGACTGGGCACTTGCCTGATCGGCATCGGAATTCCGCCCGAGGAAACCGTATATGCTGTTATTTCTATTGGTTATCCGGATGAACAATATCAGATCCTGACCGGGAGGAAAAAGGTGGTGGTTCGCTATTTTGAGGCCGGATTTAATAAATAAGTGGAAATTGTGGGCTGTTCGGTTCAGGATCTTTCTGATTCACGTGATTTTAAATATCGAATTAAAAGTGATTTTAGCTCTTGCAGATGGCCGGAGTAAAAATGATCGCAGCCGTCGATAATTTCAAATGTGGCATCCGGGTTCCAGGTCGGCAGTAGATCACGGATATGATCAGCGGGTGCGATGTCATCGCGGCCGCCGGTGACCACCAATTGAAGGCATTTCAGCGGATGGGCATTTTTAAATGGCATGAATGCAACCGGTGGTGAAATCATTAACATGGATCGGATCGCTGTGCATTTAGCAGCGGCGACCCCGGCGTTTACCCAGGCACCGAAGGAATAACCGGCAAGGTCGATTGCAGCAACATTCATCCTTTCTACATAAGCGATGGCAGCGCGCACGTCGCCCATTTCACCCACACCATTATCGAAGCGCCCCTGACTGCCGCCGACCCCTCTGAAATTAAAGCGTAAGGTTGCATAGCCGTATTGTTGATAGGCGCTTTGAATGGTCTCAACGATGGGATTGTTCATGGTACCGCCATACAAAGGATGGGGATGGGTGATCACCACTGCTTTGCCTGCGACGCCTGTTTGCCAGTATCCGTCTAGGCGGTAAGGACCGGATTCGACCGAAATTTTTTCTTCCATTTTCAAACCGCCAAAAAGCAAGGGTTGTCTGTTTCAAACTGAATTGGGTGTTTCCAAACCGGATTCGTTGCACCCGGTTACACCCGCGCCGATTAAGGCACCTGCTCTACGGGTGGTCGGT
>JARRJQ010000188.1:13482-20553 GCA_037388985.1 Desulfobacterales bacterium
CGACAATATCTTTTCCGAATTCAGTTACCTGCCAGGTGTTCAGATCGTTATTGCGTGACAGATGATCCACGCTTTCAGGTCGTTGGACGGCGATGGCACTGATTTGGGCTCTGGTGCAGATGATGGAAGGATCGATTTGCAGCTTTCTGGCCAGCAAATCCCGCCAGTTCCGCAGTTCTTTAACGCGTTTGGCAACAATGGCGGGAACCACCGGGGGGGTTTTGCGCGGATATTTCGGTAAATCTTTTGCGGGTCTTTGCTGCGCCATCTTTATCGCCGCGATGACCTCTTTCCCATAGCGATCCATTTGTTTCGATCCCAATGCGCCTGTCTCCAGCAGTTTCCTCCGGCTCAGAGGCCGAGATTCGGCAAGCATGAGGATGGATTTATTTCCGATTATTCTGAAAAGAGGCTTATCCTGCTGCCGGGCCAATTTTTTGCGCAGTTGCAATAACTCTTCCAGCACGGCAAGCCCTTTAGGGCTTAGTTTGCCGGCACCCTTGAATCCGAGGAACAACGGATTTGAATCCACAGGTGCGGGTCTGACACCGCTTAAATAGTTGCATTCCTCCTGCACCCAGGAAAGTCGTCCCTTTTGGATGAGCTCCTGCTGAAGGCTTTTTGCCAGCGGAATAAGATAGTGCACATCTTTGGCGGCATAGGCGATCATATCTTCCGGCAGAGGGCGTTTTGACCAATCTTTACGTTGGTTTTTTCGGCATTCAGCCCGCTTTCTTTAAAGCCTAAAAACCTGCACGCGAGCTCTGTGTCGAAAAGATTATTGACAGCGATTCTGAAGTCCCGATAAAGGGAGCGAACATCATAGTCTGCCCCATGAAATACCTTCTGGATGTCTGCATTTCTGAATAACGGCTCCAGCAAGGATAAATTTTTAATTTGTAGCGGATCGATGATCGCCGTGGCCTGGCTAGAAGCAATTTGGATCAGACAGACCTTTTCTTTAAAATGATACATGGAGTCTGATTCCAGATCGACACCGATAATTCGCTGCTTGCCCAGCCTGCTGGCAAATTCTCCGAGTTTGGAGATCGAATCGATGATGATACAGCGCTGAGCATCGTTTTTGAGCATCTTTTTTGCTTGACCCCTTAAAACGTTTCGCCTAATTACGAAAGTTTTATCCCAATTGAGCAATTAATGCTCAATTGGGCGATAATTGTCTAATTTAATCTTTGCTTGAATATCGAAGTTTGCTACTATACAAAATTTATGATCATTTTTGAAACAGATTCAATAAATTTTTCTAACCATTGTTAAAAACGTATTCAGGTGAGCAGATAATGATAAACATATCACTTCCCGACGGTAACTTAAAGACTTTTGAAAATCCCACCACGGGTCTTGAATTAGCCGAAAGCATTTCAGGAGATTTTGCGCGCAGTTGTGTGGCCATGGAATTGGACAAGCAGCTGGTTGATTTAAAAACGCCGATCACCGCAGATGCCGAAGTTCGTTTGATCACTCAGAAAGATCCCGAGGCATTGGATATTTTACGTCACAGTGCGGCCCATGTAATGGCTCAAGCTATTTTGCGACTTTACAAGGATGCCAAACTGACCATTGGACCGGCCGTTGAAGACGGCTTTTATTACGACATTGATATGGGTCCGATTTCCAAAGATGATTTTCCCAAAATTGAAGCCGAAATCAAAAAAATAATTAAAGCCAAACTGCCCATTTACCGCCGGGAAGTGTCTAAAGCCGAGGCACTGGAGTTTTACAAAGATGAGCCATATAAGCTGGAAATGATTTCAGAGCTCGCAGACGGCACCATTTCGCTTTATCAACAGGGTGAATTTACCGATTTGTGCCGTGGTCCCCATGTGCCGAATACCGGCTATGTTAAAGCCCTTAAACTTACAAAAGTTTCGGGTGCTTACTGGCGCGCCGACCCGACCAAAGCGCAATTGCAGCGAATATACGGAACGGCCTTTTTTACCAAAAAAGACCTTGATGCGTACCTTAAATTTCTGGAAGAGGCTAAAAAAAGAAATCACCGCAAAATCGGCGTGGCCCTGGATCTATTCAGCTTTCATGAAGAAGCGCCTGGGATGCCTTTTTTTCATCCCAGAGGAATGGTGGTCTGGAATGCATTGCTGGATTACTGGCGGGCTGAGCACCGCGCTGCCGGGTACGTGGAAACCAAAACACCGATTATGCTCAACCGGAGCTTATGGGAAAGAAGCGGCCACTGGGAAAATTATCGGGAAAATATGTATACTTCCTCAATTGATGATATCGATTATGCCATCAAACCGATGAACTGTCCCGGCGGTATGCTCATTTACAGCAGCAAGCCCCACTCTTATAAAGATCTGCCGCTGCGGGCTGCCGAGGTCGGCCTGGTTCACCGACATGAACTCAGCGGCGTGCTGTCGGGTCTTTTTCGGGTTCGAGCATTTCATCAGGACGATGCCCATCTTTATATGATGCCCGAGCAGATTGAAGAAGAAATTCTGGGCGTGCTGCGCTTATCAGAACGGATGTACCGCACATTTGGCCTGGGATTCCACCTGGAGCTGTCCACCCGCCCCGAAAAATCGATAGGCACCGATAAAGAATGGGAACATGCCACCGAAGGCTTAAAGGCGGCTCTGAGAACCTATGGTCATGATTATAAATTAAATGAAGGCGACGGCGCCTTTTACGGCCCCAAGATCGATCTGCATATTAAAGATGCTTTGGCCCGGACCTGGCAATGCGGGACCATCCAGCTGGATATGAACATGCCCGAGCGATTCAACCTGACCTATATCGGCCAGGACAACGAGCGGCACCGTCCGTTAATGATTCACCGAACTATATTTGGGTCTATCGAGCGCTTCCTGGGTATTTTAATCGAACACTTTGCCGGCAAGCTGCCGTTATGGTTGGCTCCCGTTCAAGCGATAATTTTGCCGATTAATGATGCGCTGATACCCTATGCCAACGAGGTGAAAGCCAGGCTCAAAAATGCCGACTTGCGCGTAGAAGGGGATGACCGCGCTGAAAGTCTGAATAAAAAAGTGCGCGAAGCCCAGTTGAATCAAATTCCCCTGATAATAACCATCGGGGCAAAAGAAAAGGACTCCGGCACCCTTTCGGTGCGCACCCTTGATGGACATGTCAAATACGGTATTGCCTACGACACGTTTTTAAAGACGGTGGGAGACCATATTCGGAAAAGGGAGCTGGCGCTGGATGTGTTTAAAAAATAAGTGAGAAGTGCGCTAAAGTGCACTAAAGTGACTAAAGTTAAGGAATTTCTGTCCGTTTAATAAAAAGGTGGAGCACAGCGACTCCACAACTTTAGGCACTTCCAACTTTAGGCGCTTTAGGCATTTGTCGGAGTAATAGCCGGTATCAATTCGTAGTTTAGCTTTAGCATTAAAAAACGTAACGACATGACCAAGAGCGTCGGGATAAAAAGGAAAAAAATACAGTGGTGTGATTTGCGCTGTAAATGGGCGGATGCCGCCAAACTCGAAGCACTGGATGGCAGCTGCCATACATTCCAATCCATCTGGTGCAAAAAGCTTAAATGGCATGTCACCAAAAACGCACCCTGCGAAGTGTTGTTCGGCAAACGCCGTCCAACGACTAAATTTTAATGGTCAGTCAGCATTTCAAAAATTGGTATTTATTATATAAGCACGTTAAAGCTTAATCACAAAAGCACGAAAATTTTATTATTTATTTTTCGTGATGAAAGAACATATTTCATCATTTGCTTTACGCTTTGGTTCTGTGACGATATGCCGGCAATGGGTCGATCAAAACTCAGAAATTTTTTCAGCCACTGGCTGCCGCTGGTCGCTTATTGCCTGGCCATTTATATTCAATCAGACCATCCCAGCCCTGAAAGAATTCCAACCTTCGCATTTTCAGATAAAATCCTTCATTTCTTGGCTTACGGCCTGCTGGCGATCCTTTTTTTCAGGGCTTATACAACACTGCCGATGAAAGGCCGCGGAAACATGCTGATTCTATTGAGCATCGGGTCGGCAACCCTTTATGGAATCAGCGATGAAATCCACCAGTATTTTGTTCCTTACAGGCAAGCGGATATTCTGGATGCCATCGCTAATGCCATTGGCAGCATTTGCGGGGTGGCCATTTTTTATTATGGGAAGGTTAAAAAGGAACCTGCTTAACCGTTACGTGCAATGGCAACATTGACAACGTTTCTGATTTTAGGTAAAAAAGATGACTTCGCTTCACATGGTCACATTGTGCCGGCCTGTGCAAGCATCCGAACACAGCAAGGCGTTTCAATATTTTTAAATTGATTGATTAACCGATTGCAAATGCCGAATCCGAACCGATTAACCGCCTTGCCAGCGAACCCGAATAAAGGAGTGAAACCCGATGCCCACCGAAAATAGTCTCTTGATCAACGGCAATCAATTTTCCTTTGAACCGGGGGAAACGATTCTCCAAGTGGCCCAGCGCAACAGCATCGATATCCCGACGCTTTGTTACCTGAAGAGGGCGACCCCGACCGGAGCGTGTCGTATGTGCGTGGTCGAGGTTAAAGGCGCTCGCAGCCTGGTCGCTTCCTGTGCTGCGCCGGCGGCACCTAATATGGAAGTTCAAACTGAGACGCCCAAAGTCATTGAGGCGCGCCGCATGGTCCTTCAGTTGCTGCTGTCTTCCGGGAATCACAATTGTGCGGTTTGTGGAACTGCCGGGGATAACTGGACCGAATTTCAACTGAGAGTGCAAAAAGCCGAACAAGGCACCGAATTATGCCCGGTGTGGGGTGATTGCCGGTTGCAGGAGCTGGCCTTTCGTTACCAGGTTACCGGAGAGCGTTTTGAGGCGACCGAAACCGCTTATCCGATGGAAATGGCCAACCCATTCATTTTACGCGATTTTTCGCGCTGTATTCAATGCGGCCGATGTGTGCAGGCCTGCAACGAAGTCCAGGTAAACCAGGCCATCCATTTCGGTTATCGCGGAGCAGCCACCAAAATTATTGCCGCCGGGGATCGACCCTACATTAACTCGGATTGTGTCTTTTGCGGAGAATGCGTTCAAGCCTGTCCGGTGGGCGCCCTGGTTGAAAAGGATGCGCGCTACGAAGCGCGTCCATGGGAAACGCGCAAGGTGCGCTCCACCTGCAGTTATTGCGGCGTGGGCTGCCAGCTTTATCTGCACGTTAAGGGCAATCGGGTGGTGAAAATAACCGGGGTGGAGGATGTTTCACCGAATTTCGGCAGCCTGTGTGTCAAGGGGCGTTTCGGGTTTGACTTTATTCATTCATCCGATCGGCTGGAAACACCTTTAATCAAAGAAAACGGCTCTTTCCGTGAAGCGTCCTGGAGCGAAGCGCTGGATCTGGTGGCCCGCAAGCTGGGTGAGATCAAAAGCGCGCATGGACCCGATAGTATCGGCATGTTGACCTCGGCTCGGATCACCAATGAAGAAAATTACATCGCCCAGAAGTTTGCGCGGGCCGTCCTGGGCACCAATAATGTCGATCACTGCGCGCGTCTCTGACATTCTTCCACGGTGGCCGGTCTGGCCGCCGCGTTCGGCAGCGGGGCAATGACCAATACCATTGCCGATATCGAAGAGGCGACGGTGATTTTGATCGCCGGATCCAATACCACTGAAAACCATCCGGTGCTGTCCAGTGTTGTCAAACGGGCGGTAACCTTAAAAGGCGCCAAGCTCATCGTCGTCGACCCGCGGCGTATTCGAATCACGCGATATGCCGCCAAATGGTTGCGTCAGAATTTGGGTACCGATGTGGTCTGGATCAACGGTTTGATGCATGTGATCATTAAAGAAGGCTTGCATGACCAACAATTTGTAGAAAACCGCACCGAAGGTTTCGACGCGTTGCAAAAAATCGTTGAAAAATTCACTCCGGATTATGTGGAAAAGATTACCGGTATTCCGGCCCAGGAACTGATTGATGCGGCAAGGCTTTATGCGAAAGCCGAGCGCGCGAGCATTTTGTATTGCATGGGCATCACCCAGCACACCACCGGCACCGATAACGTAAAATCTCTGGCCAACCTGGCCATGCTTTGCGGCGATATGGGTATTGCGGGCGGCGGTGTCAATCCGCTGCGCGGTCAAAACAATGTCCAGGGAGCCTGTGACATGGGGGGGCTGCCGGATGTTTACAGCGGCTATCAAAAAGTCGTTGATCCCCAGGCGCGCCAGCGCATGGCTGAAGCCTGGAACGTAGCCGAGCTTCCCGATCAGGCCGGCATGCAGGCCACTCAGATGATACCGGCGGCTCACGACGGCACGCTCAAGGCACTTTATGTCATCGGTGAAAATCCGCTGGTGTCCGATCCGGATGTCAACCATGCCGAAAAAAGTTTAAAACATTTGGATTTTCTGGTGGTCCAGGATATCTTTTTAACCGAAACTGCCCGCCTGGCGGATGTCGCATTGCCCGGCGTCTGTTTTGCAGAGAAGGACGGCACCTTTGCCAATACCGAGCGCCGGGTGCAGCGGGTGCGCAAAGCAGTCGAGCCACCCGGTCAGGCATGGGATGATTGGAAAATTATCTGTGAGATCGCCACGCGGCTGGGATATGAGATGGCTTATGATAACAGCCGGCAGATTATGGAGGAAATAGCGAGGGTTACCCCGTCTTATGCGGGCCTCAGCTACGAGCGCATTGAGCACGAAGGCATCCACTGGCCCTGCCCGACACCCGAGCATCCCGGAACGCCGATTTTGCACCGTGAACAGTTTGCCCGCGGCAGAGGGCTTTTTCATGCAATTGATTTCATTGAGCCGGCTGAAAAGATCGATGATGAGTATCCGCTTTATTTGACCACCGGGCGGTTGCTTTACCAGTACCATACCGGTACGATGTCCATGAAAACCGGAGGGTTGAATGAAATTGCTCCCGAGGCTTTTGTGGAAATCTCGCCGCAGGATGCCCGTAAATTAAAGGTGGAAGAAGGATCACGGGTTAATATTGATTCTCGCAGGGGGACGATTCAGGCACGGATTAAAATCTCGCGCAAGGCAGTGACCGGAACCGTATTTATCCCTTTTCATTATGCGGTAGCTGCGGCCAATCGGTTGACCAACGCGGCC
>JARRJQ010000189.1:0-7548 GCA_037388985.1 Desulfobacterales bacterium
CAGGCTAAAGTGCACAAGTATTTTTCGGCAACGCCGTTTCTTTCACATTTCTTTTGTTTGGGTCCATTCTGAACCGGGGAGTCAGCTTCGTATGGAAAATAGACAACCGCAATCTGATATTGCACAGAGACTTGAATCCAGCAGCGTATTTAGAAAGAAGGCCAAAAGGAAAGGGGTACTTCATGCCCTTGTGCTCAGAGTTCCGGAGCTGAGCATACTTATCATTTTAATTACCTGCGGTTATATTGTGATGCTGGTATTTTCAAAGATACACACCACGCAGGTCCTCACGCCGTTATCCATGTGGCTGATTATCATCGCTTCATTCCTCATCAGTACGGTCATCGCCATTATCGCGGTCATCGCCGGCATTGGCGGCGGAGTGATGTTTACGCCGATCATGTTGGGCTTTACCTCCATAGATAGCCTGGTCATAAGGGCTACCGGCCTGGTAGTCGCCATGTTCGGTGGTTTAATTTCATCCGGGCCTTTTATGAAAGCGCGACTAGCCAACTTGAGGGTTACTTTTTACTGTGCGGTCCCGATCACTATCGGAGCTCTGACCGGCAGCGTCAGTGCCATTTACCTGCACCACGTTTTAGGCGCCCGGGGAGACGGTGCGGTTCGTCTTTCGCTGGGGCTTCTTATGCTTGTTATCGCCTACTTTTTGTTTACCGGCGGAGGCAAAACCGAGTATCCAGAACCAGAGTTCATCGATCGCTTTTCCATTAAACTGGGACTAAAGGGCTCCTACTGGGAGGAATCACTGGGACGGGTGGTCGACTATCAGATGGTTAGAGCCTTGCTGGGAGGATTCCTTTTTATCATTCTTGGATTTATCGGTGGCTTCTTTGGTATGGGGGGAGGCGCGTTTCTCACCGGAACACTGAACCTTGTCATGTTGGCGCCGGTCAAGGTTGCGGCGGCATCCAGCGGCGTCTTGCTGGCGATAAGCGACGCTACCGCCATCTGGACATATATCACATACGGAGCTCTTATTTCCATTCTTGCCGCGCCATGGATGCTGGGACATGTCGTCGGCGGAATTTTAGGGGCGCATCTTTTAATAAGGGTCAGGGCCGGTTTTGTGCGCAAAATTCTGATTCTCATCCTTCTGGTTTCATCGGTTAAGCTGATTGCGCGGGGGCTGGAAGGTGCCTTCGGAATAAATATACCTATTTTATAGCGGTATTGGCCTTTTTAGGAGATAACTTTGTGCCGGTTTCTTACTGGTTGTCCACTGTATGGCAGGGTGAATCTGTCACTCAAATTTGGCAAGGTGCAACGGGTTCGCTGCCTATGGGGCACTGGTATCTTTCTCATCTGACAACCGGCGATGGCCTGACTGCTCTGGGCATTTCAGTAGCTGTTTTTTCAGTGGTGCCGGCACTTTTTCTATCCTCAGCGGCTCTTTTCAAGGAGCGCGACTGGATATACGGCTCGTTGGCGTGCGTTGCCGGAGTGATTGTGATGATAGGCGTGTTGGGATTGATTTCCGTAACTTAGCTCCAGTAGTATCGGAAAGCCTTCGGGGCTTTGCAAATTGCAGGGCTGCCTGCGGCCTTTCGCTTCTTGGATAATGTGGGAAAAGGAGGTTGCTATGCCGATCATAGCTGTCGCTAGAGCTTCTTATAGCCATGGCAAAGAGATCGCGGAAAGGGTGGCGCGAGAGCTGAATTATGATTGTATTTCTCAGGAAATTATCAGCCTTGCTTCCCAGGAATTTGATATTCCGGAAAATTGGTTGAAGAAGGCTGTTGAAAACGCCCCCACTCTGCGGGATCGATTCAGCTATGGAAAAAAGAAATACGTCGCTTATATCCGTGCGGCTCTGTTGGAATATGCCGCCAAAGATAATGTGGTGTATCATGGTCTTGCGGGACAATTTCTGCTTGAAGGCATTCCAAATGTCCTCAAAGTGCTGATTTCCGCCACCACCGAGGAGCGCGTGAAGGTCATCATGAAAAGAGAAAAGGTCTCAAAAGCAGCGGCACTGAAAACCATAAAGAAGTTTGATAATGAACGGAGAAAGTGGGCCATGTATTTCCATGGCAAGGACCCCTGGGAGCTGAACTTGTATGATCTCGGCCTGGTCATCGGCAGACTGTCCATTAATGATGCCGTTGATAAAATTCTCGCTACAGTGAGCCTGCCTTCTTTTCAAACGACTGCCGAGTCCCGGAAAATTCTTGCGAACGAAAGTTTGGCCGCCAGGGTAAAGTCGGATTTGATGAATTTTTACTCTGATATTGAGGTGTCTGTCGAGGACCATACGGTCGTTGTGCACATAAAGCGGAGTCTGGCTCAGGAAGAAGCTTTGGCGGACGATATCCGCTCAATCCTGAAGGAAATGCCGGGCGTAAAAGATGTCCGGGTGAATGTAATCCCCGTCTATTAGCAAAACACTTATGAAGCTGGTGCATAAAATCATAGTTGGCAATGCACTTGGCATTATCTCTATTATCCTGATTGCCGCTTTTTCCTATCAGGAATTGGATCTTGTGCTGGCCAAGTTGCGCTTTGCTGAAATAGCCGACAGCCTTGAAGCCTCTTTTCTAAGGATGAGGCTTTCAGAAAAGAATTATTTTCTCTATGAAGATCCCTCTGAGCTTTCATCGATAAAAGATGAGCTTAAGGAAAGCCATCTTAAGGTTGAAAGCCTAAGTCCGGATATAATCAAAGCCATCGGCGTGCAAAACTGGAAGAAACTTAAATTATATCTCAATACATATGAGCAAGAAATTAATGGGTTAGGCAAGCGCAATCAAACGACGCCGGATATGCAAATGAATGTAAGGGAGTCCGGGCATAAATTGAGGCTCTTTTCTGAGAATATGATCCGCCTTGAGCGAAAAACAATTAATGAAATTCTATCTGCTTCGAGAAAGACATTGCTGGCTTTCTTCTGTTTCATTATTTTGGTTGCCATTACGAGCTCCTATTTCTTTTTTTCAAATATTTTCAAAAATCTTCGCCGTATAGAAAAAACGGCAAATGCCATATCTGCGGGAAACTTTATGAAAATAGAAGGGAATCTGCCCGGCAACGAACTCGGTTCGGTCATGAAGGCAATTAACACGATGTGTGAAGAACTTGAAACTCGCCATGAGCAACTCATCCAATCCAAGAAACTGGCATCACTGGGCATTCTTACTTCCGGCGTCGCGCACGAGCTTGGCAATCCGCTCAATAACATATCCATGGTTGCCCAGACGTATTTAGAGCTCTACGATCGTCTTCGTGGCGAAGACAGGATAGAGTATATGAAAACGGTTCTTGAAGAAAGCGAGCGAATCAAGAAGATTGTTCAGGATCTTCTTGACTTTTCAAGACCAAAGAAAGCTGATTTCAAAGTTTGGAATATCAATAGCGTTATCCGAAATTCTCTTAAACTCGTCCAGAACACGCTTGATATTTCAAGAATCAAAAGTCAATTGGATCTTAAAGAAAGCCTACCTGCCGTTTTTATCGATGAGGATAGGATTCGGGAAGTACTGGTTAATTTACTGAGCAACGCCGTCCATGCCATGCCTTCAGGGGGCACTGTTTTCCTGCGTACCCGGCTTGCCGAAAATCAAGATAATATCATCATCGAAGTCGAAGATACCGGCAAAGGGATTCGCCAGGAGTTTATACCTTATGTCTTTGACCCGTTTTTCAGCACCAAAGGCGCAGAAGGTACGGGATTGGGTCTGTCGATCAGTTATGGAATTGTGAGAAGACATAATGGGAAAATGGATGTGAGGAGCAAAGTGGGAGCCGGAACAACTTTTATCATAGAATTACCTGCTTATAAGGGAAAGGAGAATGGAAATGAATGAATATAGAATCATGGTGATCGACGATGAAAATATCGTTGGCAAGATGATCAAAACTGTTTTTGAACAGGATGGTTATATCGTGGAGACTTTCCTGGATGCAAAACCGGCGCTTGCAAGATTAAAGGAAGAAACGTTTGATGTTGTCATCACCGACTTGAAAATGAAGGATATTGACGGCATGGAGGTACTGCGAATCATTAAAAAGGAATTACCGAAAGTCAAGGTGATAATGATCACCGCCTTTGCAAGTATGGATGCCTCCATTGAAGCATTTCGAGCACATGTAGATGATTTTTTTCCAAAGCCGGTAAAAATAGCCGATCTGAAAGCCTGTGTTAAGAAACTGTTGAAGGGTTGAAAATAATACGCGTAAAATTGGGAAAAATCAGGAAAAGACTGATATCTTTCTCTTTATTTCCACTCATCCTGTTGTGCGGATTCTTATTTTCTGCTTTTTCGGCCAACAACATCCCAGCCCCGGACACCGACCAATACCTTAAAACACTTGGATTAGACAGAGAATATCACAAATGCATATCTGTCGCCGACGGAGATACATTGACTCTGGAAGGTTTGAACATAGTGCGATTGATCGGAGTTGACACGCCGGAAAAAAACCATCCCCAATTGCCGGTTCAATACATGTCAAAAGAAGCCAGCGCTTTTACAGAAAAAATCTGTCTGGGGAAAAAGATTCGATTAGAGTACGATCCCTATGATGAAGACAAGCGAGGAAGTTATGGGCGTGTGTTGGGTTATGTTTATCTTGAAGACGGCACTTTTTTGCAGGAAGAACTGATCAAAAATGGTTATGCCATTGCCTACACAAAGTATCCATTGGATAAGGGCAAAAAGGCCCAGTTTTTAGCCTGGGAGCAGGAGGCAAAAGATAGGGGAACAGGGCTGTGGAAAGATGATGGATTTCCTGAAGTTCTTTGGATCCTGGCCCAAAAACAGCCCTTATTGCAGGTCGCCAAAATATCAAATAGCAAATGGGAAATAGAATTTGGAAATTGGATTTTAAAACCGGTGCAATACGGTGATTTAGCAAATAATCTCGCGCATCTTTATTCTTCGATTTACGAATTCAGTCCTCGGGAGCTTTTAGCCAAACTTTCGGAAATGCAATATAAAGAAAAACTGTCCAGTGACAATGATCTGGGTCCTATATTTGTCATCGGAATGGCATATAAAAAATGGGGTATTATCTACAAAAACTATGTACTGCCGCGTGTCTCACCCGGGCAGCTTGATGAGGAATTAAAGCATCTTGCCGGTTGGATCAACCAGCACACTGATCAAGTGTTGAGGAAAGTTTTAGTAAAAAATCACTACCGGTTTATTACAGAAAGATCTATTGATTCTGTTGAACAAAAGAAACTTGCCAAGCTGTTTTTGACTATTTATAAAGTTAGGGCTCCGGGAGGAAATACAATACCATGGGATCTCGCCGGAAATTATATCGGAAAATATGTGTCGGTAGAGGGCAAAATTGTCCGAACACACAATTCCGGCAGAGCCTGTTTTTTAAACTTTCACAATAATTGGACCCGTTATTTTAGTCTGGTTATATTCGACAATGTTTTTCACAGGTTTCCAGAAAAACCTGAGAAATTCTATCAGGATAAATTTGTACGTGTAAGCGGAAAAATCAAACTGTTTAGGGGAAGACCTGAAATGGTTCTTGATAGCCCTAAGCAGATAGAGATCATTGGTCAGCCTTAATCTGCATCGTAATAATGCGGATAAAGCTATTTCGCACGATTAGGGATGAGACTGTGACTGCGCGCTGAAGAATATTGATTATCGACCCAATTGATTTCCGATTGAGAGATAAAACAACCCGTCGTCTGATCTAATCCGTCAAAATGCTTTCTCGGATTTTTTATCGAAAATGTGGATATGATTCATGTCGAGCATCAGCTCCATTGAAGCGCCGTATTTTGCTTGTGTTTTGTTGTCCACGCGGGCAACCAATTTTGCTGATCCGCATGTAGTGTGCAAAATGACTTCCGAGCCCACTGGCTCCACAATTTCGATTTTGACCTCGAGCGTCTCACTTCCGGGAAATGGCGTGGTTAATTTTTTGTCATAAATGTGTTCAGGGCGAATCCCCAGAACTACCGACCGACCGGCGGCTTGCTGGAAGCGCTCATTTAACGCAGCGGGAATGGATAATTTAAAATTTTCTTCGACCACGTGCAAGCTGCCGTTTTCTTGGGCCAAATCGACATTCAGAAAATTCATGGAAGGATTGCCGATGAAATCGGCGACAAAAAGGTTTTCGGGGTGGTGATACACTTCATTGGCTGTTCCGATCTGCATAATGACCCCGTCTTTCATAATTACGATACGATCGGCCAGGGTCATGGCTTCAACCTGGTCGTGCGTGACGTATACAACAGTCGTCTGAATGCGCTGATGCAGTTTTTTTAGCTCGGCCCGCATTTGGGTCCTCAATTTGGCATCCAGATTGCTCAGGGGTTCATCGAATAAGAACGCTTGCGGATTTCGCACGATTGCCCGCCCCATGGCCACCCGTTGTCGCTGGCCGCCGGAAAGCTGTCGCGGCTTTCGGTCAAGAAGGCCCTCAATACCCAGCATCTGCGCTCCCTTTCTCACGCGTTCTTCGATCTCTGCTTTGCTGAATTTTCTAACCTGGAGTCCGAATGCAATATTTTTGTAAACCGTCATATGCGGGTACAGTGCGTAGTTCTGAAACACCATTGCAACATCCCTGTCTTTGGGAGGAACTTCAGTAACGTTTCGATCTCCGATATAAATCTGTCCTTCGGTTACCTCGTCCAGGCCGGAGATCATCCGCAGCGTGGTTGTTTTTCCGCACCCAGAAGGGCCTACGAGCACCAAAAATTCCCGATCTTTTGCCGTCAAGTCGACGTTCTTGACTGCTGTGAATTTACCGAATTTCTTTACAATTCCTCTTAACTCAACCTTCGCCATTTGTTCCGCTCCTTGATTGTATACGTTCGGTCTGGCTCGCAGGCGGCCTGTTGACGTATGCCTGCAAGGTGAACCGGAGCTTAAAATAGTTTCGATCGATTTGAATTCGACCGATTTTTATTAAAGTGTTTTATGGTTTAATCGTAATTATTCCTTGACAGCCCCTGCAATCATTCCTTTGATTAAGAACGTTCGAAAACAAAAATAGAGGAGTATCATCGGTGTCACAATCAGCATAGTTGCTGCGCAAACCGCTCCAATTTCTGTGCCCTGCTGGGTGATCAATGCCGCAACGGCCACCGGCAGCGTTTTGCTCGCCTTACCGGTTAGAATCAGCGCGAATAAAAATTCATTCCAAGAAAGCACAAAACAGAACACACCGGCTGAAAGCATGCCCGGCAAAGATACAGGTATAGTTATGCGCAAAAATGAACCCAGCCGGGTGCAGCCGTCGATCATGGCACTCTCATCAAGCTCTTTGGGAATGCCTTCGAAAAAACCGATCAATATCCATACCACAAAAGGAATGTTGAAGGTAATATAAGATATGGCTAATCCGGATAACGTATTGTATAGCCCTATTCCGTTGAAGATCAGAAAAAACGGGATCACAAGGGTGATAGCGGGCAGCATCTGGGTTGTCAGCACACTGACACGCACCGAATTTCCACCGGTGCGAAAACGTGCAAAACTGTAGGCGGCCGGTGCGCCGATCACCAGGCAGACCGCTGTCGAAAAAAGAGCCACGATCAAGCTGTGGAGAAAA
>JARRJQ010000190.1:0-8989 GCA_037388985.1 Desulfobacterales bacterium
GCCGTCACCAACCACCACGATGGCGCTAAAACTGAAACGACGACCACCTTTTACGACCTTCGCCACTCGATTAATATGGACGACTTTGTCTATTAATTGAGTTTCCTCTAATTCCTGTTTGAACAAGAGCCAACCTCCTTTAGCTAAAATCGAACGGGCTATTAACCACAGAGATCACAGAGCCCGCAGAGAAAAAATTTAATGCGAAGTTAATTATGCCACTCACTTGCCATAATTAAATCTCTGTGCACTCTGTGTTCTCAGTGGTAAAATAAAAATATTAAAATTCCAGACCCGTTTCACGGGCACCTTCAGATACAGCCTTTACCCTACCATGGTAAAGAAAACCGTTGCGGTCAAATACCACTTTTTTAACCCCTTTTTCCAGAGCACGTTGACCAATGATTTTTCCCACAAGGTTGGCCATAGTTACCTTATTTTTTGACTCAGGATTTTCTCGAACGGTTTTTTCCACGCTAGACGCTGCGATAATGGTTTGACCGCGTGAATCGTCAATAACCTGCGCATAAATGTGCTTCGCACTTCGAAATACACAAAGCCGAGGTCGGTTTTCAGTACCAACCACCTTTTTGCGAATTCTTTTCTTTCGTTTCAGCCGTGCTTGTGTTTTTAAATTCAACATTCCGATTTCCTAATATCTATTTCCGTCTAACGAAACAAAGATAAGGCAAAAATAAAAAAATAGTAACATTTTATTTGTCACACATTCATTAATGTGGATTATACAATATGCATGATCTATCAAGCAGAGACCCCTGCTTTTCCCGCCTTTCTACGGATATGTTCCTTTGCATATTTAACGCCTTTGCCCTTGTAAGGTTCCGGAGGCCGTATTTTTCGAATGGCCGCAGCAGCCAGGCCCAGTTTTTCTTTATCAATACCAAACAGCTTAATGGTGGTATTACGCTCAATTGATGCGGAAATGCCTTCCGGCAGATCGAATTTAACCGGGATTGAATATCCAACATTAAACATGATCGCGCCGCCCTGCAATTCTGCGCGATAGCCGATACCATTTATGACAAGTGTGCGCTCAAATCCCTGGTTAACCCCGGTAATCATATTGGCGACCAAAGTTCTCGTGAGACCTTGCAGAGCATGGCTCGCTCGTCTATCATCGCGGGCAATCACATTCAAGACACCATCCGTTATTTTTAAATCCACATTCGGATGGATTGTCCGTGTGAGGGTGCCCTTTGCTCCCTGAACGGTTAAAACCCCGTTTTCAAATTTGATATTGGTTTTTTCCGGAATCTGAACCGGTTTTTTCCCTACTCGAGACATGTGTAAATCCCCTTTTCTGCAGGGATAAAGAACTAATTAAGCCAGCAAACTGTTAGCACTTAATCAAATTTTGCCCAGTGCCTGGTAATAAATTACCACACACTGCAAAGAATCTCGCCTCCGATATTTTGCTGCCGGGCCATTTTATCCGTCATAATACCTTTCGATGTGGATAAAATGGAAATTCCCATACCATTGAAGACTGGCTTAATATCTTTGCTCTTCAGATAAACCCTGCGACTGGGTTTGCTGATGCGTTTAACCCCGTAAATGACGGCGGATTTTCCCTCAGCATACTTGAGATAAATCCGCAAAATGCCCTGTTTGCCGTCTTTAAGGAACTTGTAATTCTTGATAAAGCCTTCATCCCTTAATATCCTGGCTATCTCCGTTTTTATTTTTGATCCCGGCACATCAACACTGTTAAAATTTGCTTTTACACCATTTCGAATTCGCGTTAACATGTCGGCTATTGGATCAGTTACCGCCATTTATGTTCTCCTGATATTAGATACTTGCCTTTAGATTCTCGATACTCGATATTAAAACACCTATTTTCAAACCGAGATCTAACATGGAAATTATTTGCCACCGTTAAGATATGGAGACTCGAACATCCAGTAATATTATCCAGTGATTACCAGCTTGACTTTACAACCCCAGGAAGCTTTCCCTCGGATGCGAATAGTCTGAAGCAGATCCGGCAGAGTCCAAATTTTCTTAAATATGCCCTGGGGCGCCCGCATATGGGGCATCGATTGTACTGCCTGACCTTAAATTTAGGTTCTCGCACGGCTTTTATCCTAAGCGATTTTTTCGCCAAATTTTCCTCCCTAATTTCTAAACGGCATGCCCAATAGACTCAGCAGCTGTTTGCCCTCCGCATCTGATCCTGCAGTGGTAACAATGCTAATATTGAGACCTTTAATCTTATCAATCTTATCGTAATCAATTTCCGGGAAAATAATATGTTCCTTAATTCCCAGAGCGTAATTGCCTCGCCCGTCGAATGCTTTGCCGGAAACTCCCCTAAAATCTCTAACACGTGCCAGCGCAATATTTACCAATTTATAATAAAAATCGTACATTCGTTGCCGCCGCAAGGTAACCATGCACCCGATTGGCATCCCGGCTCTAAGCTTAAAGGCAGCAATGGATTTTTTTGCGCGCGTTATAACCGGTTTCTGCCCCGCAATGACCGCCAGCTCTTCGACCGCAGAATCCAATAATTTAATATTATGGATGGCTTCGCCCAAACCCATATTGAGAACAATCTTGCTCAGTCTGGGGACCTTCATCTTGCTTTTGTAGTTGAAGGTCTCAATTAGCTTGGGTACAACTTCTTTTTCGTAAACTTCTTTTAATTGTGACATTGCCTTTCTCCGGCATCCAGCCTCAGGTTTCGATCGCTTCGCCGCATTTTATGAAATTCTGACTGGCGCCTCACCTTCAACAATGCCTCCCTGTTTGTTTTTTGCACTGGGTCTAGTATGACGCTTGATGAGATTGACCTTTTCGATCAGCAGCTGATTCTTTTTTCTGTCGACCTTGAGGACCTTGCCAATTTTGCCTTTGTCTTTGCCGGCAATTACCTTGACCTTATCATCTTTTTTGATCATTATTTTATTTTGAAGCATTTCCTATTTCCCCAATAATCAATAATCACAGAACCTCGGGAGCCAATGAAATAATTTTCATAAACCGTTTAGCCCGCAATTCTCTAGCCACCGGACCGAAAATTCGCGTGCCGATCGGCTCCCGGGATGCGGTAACCAAAACTGCAGAATTATCGTCAAAGCGTATATAGGAGCCATCTGGCCTGCGTATTTCCTTCTTGGTTCGAACCACGACTGCCTTCAATACATCGCCTTTTTTGACCTTAGCATTCGGCAGCGCTTCCTTAACGGAAACCACGATAATATCACCCACACTGGCATATCGCCTGCGGGAACCCCCGAGGACCTTTAAACAATACAATACCCTGGCTCCTGAATTATCTGCAACAGTTAATCTGGTCTGTGATTGGATCATTTCATTATTTCCTTCGAATCAAACCGCTTTTTCGACGATTTTGCTCACCCGCCATCGTTTGCGACGGCTAAGTGGCCTGGACTCGGTAATCAATACCCGATCACCAATCTCGCATGCATGACCCTCACTGTGGACAGCAAATTTGGAGCTCCGCCGAATATACTTATGATACAGCTTGCTTTTAACAAGTCGCTCAACCACAACGACTACCGTTTTATCCATTTTGTTACTGATGACGGTTCCGACCAATTGTCTTTTCATTCCCTGTTTTTTCATGGCATCAATTATTCTTCATCAGTTTTGTTTCTAGCATCGACTTCCCGAATGATCGTATTGAGGCGGGCAATATCTTTTTTAGTTTGCTTCATTTTTTGAGGATTTTCCAACTGGCCAATTTCATGTTGAAAGCGCAAATTGAATAGCTCTTGTTCAAGTTCACCTCTTTTGAGCTGCATTTCTTCAAAATTCATCTCTCTAATTTCGCTTGCTTTCATTAGACCTCACCCCTCTCAATAAATCGCGTTCTAACCGAAAGCTTATGAGCAGCCAGGCGAAATGCCTCTTTGGCTACTTCTTTGGAAACGCCTTGCATTTCATATAGGATCCTGCCGGGACGAATAACCGCCAGCCATCCCTCCGGAGGGCCTTTGCCCTTTCCCATTCTGACTTCGGCAGGTTTTTTGGTAAATGGCTTATCGGGGAAAATTCGAATCCAAATTCGCCCCCCCTTTTTATATGCCGCGTCATGGCGATTCGTGCGGCTTCAATCTGCTTGGCCGTCAGGCTGCCACAGCCGATTGCCTGCAGACCGTATTCGCCGAAATTAAGATCACTTCCTCTGCGGGAAACACCCTTCATTCTGCCTTTTTGTTGTTTTCGATATTTTATCTTTTTCGGGCTGAGCATTTTTACAACTCCGGTTACGCGTTTCGAACTACGGATTCCGAGTTTCGTCCTTTCAGCTTGTATCCCGTGACCCGTAACGCGCAACAATTACAAATTCATTATTCATTCTTACCCATCGAAAGGATCTAAAGGATTAGGCCTCTCTGAGTTCGACTTCATCCTTTTTCAATACCTCGCCTTTAAAAATAAAGACTTTAACTCCGATAACGCCGTAAGTTGTTCGTGCATCGATAAAGCCATAATCAATATCCGCTCTGAGCGTATGCAAGGGAACGCGACCCTCTCGGTACCATTCCGTTCGTGCCATCTCGGCTCCTCCGAGCCGACCGGAACAAATAATTTTAACCCCCAAGGCACCGAAGCGCATGGCAGAAGAAACCCCACGCTTCATGGCGCGCCGAAAAGCGACGCGTCGTTCAATCTGTAAAGCTACATTTTCCGCAACCAACTGGGCATCGATCTCCGGCTTGCGAATCTCCTGGATATCGATTAATACTTCACGGTCCGTTATTTTTTCGATGCTATTTTTGAGTAACGCTATTTCGGTCCCTTTCTTGCCGATGACAATTCCCGGTCTGGAGGTATAAATCCGTAAACGCACGCGCTTGGAGGATCGCTCGATTTCGATTCTGGAAACGCCGGCGTGGTAAAGCTTATCTTTAATAAACTTCCGCAATTTATAATCTTCCAAAATATATTCGGCATAATTTTTGCCGCCAAACCACCGAGATTCCCACGTTTTGACGATGCCTAATCTCAATCCAATCGGATTTACTTTCTGACCCAAGCTCTTACCTCCTTTTTCAAATCGAAGATTCCTCTTCTAAAATAACGGTAATGTGGCTCGTCCGTTTCAAAATCCGGGCTGCTCGACCCCGGGCCCTTGCTCGCCATCGTTTTAGAACGGGACCCTGATGCGCAACGACATCCCGTACCACCAGCAGATCTATATCGACATCCGGTTGCTGATCGGCATTGGCCACTGCTGATTGAATAACTTTCTCCAAAATTCCGGCTGCCTTTTGAGGCATATATTTAAGTGTGTTCAGCGCAGTCTCAACCGGCTTGCCTTTAATTGCTCCCAGCACCACATGAACTTTACGGGGTGAGATTCGCATATACTTTGCAGAAGCTTTGACTTCCATTTGTAAAACCCTTATGTTAATTACCCAATTGAATTATCTCTCAATTGGATTGTCACTTTAACTGAGATTTTCTACCACTGGCGTGGCCATAAAAGGTCCGCGTCGGTGAAAATTCACCCAATTTATGACCGACCATGTTCTCACTGATAAAAACTGGAATGAATTTTCTGCCGTTGTGAACAGCCAATGTCACGCCGACCATTTCCGGCACAATCGTTGAGCGTCGGGACCAAGTTTTAATGACCTGGCTGCTGCGTGCGCTCTGGGCAGCGTCAACTTTTTTTAGTAATTTTTGACTAATAAAAGGGCCTTTTTTCAACGAACGGGGCATGCTTACTCCTGTGTTTGTTGTTCGTTATCAGTTATCCGTTTTTCACTACCAAATAACGATTAACTATCATTTCCGACCTTTTACGATCAGACGATTGCTTTTCCGTTTGCGGCGAGTCTTATATCCCTTAGTTGGCAATCCCCAAGGGCTGCAAGGGTGCCGTCCGCCCGAAGATTTCCCTTCCCCGCCACCCATGGGATGGTCAACTGGATTCATGGCTACTCCCCGAACTTTGGGGCGCCTGCCCATCCAGCGTTTTCGGCCGGCTTTGCCTATCGACTCATTTTCATGTCCAACGTTTCCGATCTGTCCCACAGTGGCTTTGCACTTTAAAGGAACCATCCGTACTTCACCGGAAGGCAGTTTAATCAAGGCGTAAGGGTTTTCTTTTGCCATCAACTGGGCATAGGTACCCGCACTGCGTACAATTTGCCCTCCTTTGCCCAGACGCATCTCAATATTATGAATTTGGGTGCCCAGGGGAATATGGCTCAACGGCAATGTATTGCCGGGTTTGATGTCCGCATCGGGTCCGGATTCCACGATGTCATTCACTTTAAGCCCGACCGGAGCCAGAATATAGCGTTTATCTCCGTCGGCATAGTGCAACAACGCAATCCGCGCAGATCGATTCGGATCATATTCAATAGTCGCCACTTTTGCAGGGATACCGGTTTTATCACGCTTAAAATCGATAAGTCGATAATGCCGCTTGTGTCCGCCACCTCGGTGTCTGGTGGTAATCCGCCCGTGGGCATTTCGTCCGCCGGATTTTTTAATCGTCCTTAGCAGTCGCTTCTCTGAAGTGGCTCGGGTGATCTCCTCTGCTGCAGAGTACGTCTGAAATCGTCTTCCGGGCGATGTGGGTTTTACTTTCTTGATGACCATATTTTGCTCCTAGTAAAAGTGGTTTCAAAACCTCAGATCATGTTCGAGAGCCCCGCTTGATAGCGGGATTTCACATCTGTTTTTATCAAAATTAAGGAGTTCAACAAGCGTCCCGCGGATTGAAAACGGAGCGTACACGTTAGTACGTGAGTATTTCAATTTGCGGGACAACGCAGCTATCGGACATTAGATGGGGTTTTGAAGCCATTTTTAAGCGCCTTCGAAGAACTCAATGCGCTCCCCCGGCATCAAAGTGACAATAGCTTTTTTCCAATCCCGACGTTTGCCGACAAAACGTCCTCTGCGCTTCGTTTTCCCTCTTATTTGCATGGTATGCACCCTAGCCACTTTGACCTTAAAAGCGGCTTCAACTGCCCTTTTTACTTCAATTCGATTGGCGCGTCGGTCGATTTCAAATGTGACCTGATTTAAAGCTTCTTTTTGAATATTGGTCTTTTCCGTATTCAAAGGACGCTTGATTATTTCATATTGCATCATGCGGCCAGCCTCCTCTCGATATTCTTAATTACCGGCTCCAGCAAAATTAATGTCTTGTATTTAAGAATATCATAGACATTCAAACCGCTGCTTTGAAGCACTTTGATGTCAGGCACGTTTCTTGATGAACGCACCAAATTTTCATTTTCTTCTTCAATAACAATCAGTACGTTGCTCAACTTCAAGCTGTTTAAAATATTAACAAACTCTCTTGTTTTAATTTGCGATAACTCAAACTTATCCAGTACAATGAGTTCATCGGTTTGCAGTTTACTGCTTAATGCCATTTTCAAGGCAAGCTTCCTGATCTTTTTAGGCACCTTAAAAGCATAGGTTCGCCCATCCGGACCGAAAACAACACCCCCGCCCCTTAATAAAGGAGATTTGATATCGCCGCGACGCGCTCTACCCGTACCTTTTTGGCGATACAGTTTTCGTGTGCTGCCCCGCACCTCACTGCGGTGCTTAACCGAAGCACCGGCGGCCCTTCGGTTGGCCAGTTGCATATTTACAACTTGATGCAACACGCTGGCTTTTACGGGAACATTAAAGATGCGATCAACGAGATCAATCGTTGTTACTTTCTTACCTTTAATATTTTTAACATCTACAACCGGCATGGCTTTCCCCGTTAGTAGATTCAGGCAGATCAGTTGAATCCAAAATCTGCCAAATCAAATATAAGCTTCCCATTATAAACATTTTAGGATGCTTCTTCTGTTTGATATCTAAGCTTATTAATGGTAACCAGTCCCGACTTCGCACCCGGCACGGCACCCTTGAGCATAATGATATTGTCTTCGAGTCGGATGTCGACAATCTCCAAGTTGCGCATGGTTTTCTGCTCATTGCCGTAACGGCCCGGTAATTTCTTCCCTTTGACAACTTTTGACGGCCAAGCGCTAGAACCGATTGAACCTGGAACGCGATGGCTATGGCTTCCATGGCTTTTGCGACCGCCATGAAATCCATGTCGTTTTATGACACCTGAAAAGCCGCGTCCTTTCGTCGCTCCGACCACATCTACCCGTTCGCCGATTTTAAACATCTCAAGCGTAATTTGCTGACCGAGACTATACGCACTCGGCTCGGCAACCCCAAATTCCTTTAGATGATTAAAATTCCCTGGTCCGCTTTTGCTAAAATGTCCCTTTAATGGCTTGTTGACGTGCGATTCCTTTTTATCACCAAATCCCAACTGAAGCGCATTGTACCCGTCTGTATCCTTCTTCTTTATTTGCGTCACAATGCACGGCCCAGCTTCTATGACCGTAACCGGTACATATCGGCCGTCGGGTAAAAACAATCCACTCATGCCCAGTTTCTTTCCCAATAATCCGCTACTCATAGATTTAACCTTCGCTAAAAAATTAGGGACGCAGGCTAAAACAATCAGCTCATCTTAGACTTTGATCACCTGTATCCCTATGATGAATCTGGCCTAAAGTTTTATCTCCACATCAACCCCCGGCGACAGATCCAACTTCATTAAAGCATCGACTGTCTGTTGAGTGGGTTCTATTATATCCATCAGCCGCTTGTGAGTTCGCATTTCAAACTGTTCGCGTGACTTCTTATCAATATGCGGCGATCTCAGCACCGTATATTTGCTGATCCGAGTTGGCAACGGAATCGGCCCAACGACTTTAGCACCGGTTTTTGTAGCGGTATCGACGATATCAGCAGCAGACTGATCCAGCAGCTTGTGATCATAGGCCTTGAGTCGTATTCTGATTTTGGTATTGGTTATCATAATTTCATTTTTCCGCTATTCGATAATTTCGCTGACGACACCGGCGCCAACCGTGCGCCCGCCTTCGCGCACCGCAAAGCGCAACTCCTTTTCCATCGCAATCGGGGTGATCAACTCCGCCTCAATGGCCAC
>JARRJQ010000191.1:0-6325 GCA_037388985.1 Desulfobacterales bacterium
CGGCGGCCGAAAAATTTAGTTATCGGTTATCAATGATCTTCTGGCCTCAGATCCCTTACCAGCATCCAGAATCGAGCATTGAGCATCGAACGTCCAGTAACCAGCAGCCAGGAGCCGGTAGCGTAAGAACATCGAACGAGCGCTGTGTAAAAACCCGAAACACTTAACCAACCCATAGACCCATGTTAGAACTAAAGTCCGGGCAACAATCAAATAAAGAATTGTTGGTCAGATTGAAACAGCTGCGGGAGGAAACCCATGCGCTCAGACAGGCCGAAGAAGCCCTTCGGCACCAGAATGAATACCTGACCGCCCTGCATGAAACATCATTGGGATTGATTAACCGCCTTGACAAGGAGGAGTTGCTGGAAGCCATTTTGCTGCGTGCAGCTCGGCTCAGCGGAACCGAGCACGGCTATATTTATTTGCTTGATCCCGGTGATGAAGAAATGCAGATACAGGTGGGCATGGGCTTTTTTAAAAGCCAGCTCGGTTTGCGCGTTAAATTGGGTGAAGGGATGGGCGGAAAGGTTTGGAAGCTCGAGCAACCGATGCTGGTTGATGATTATCGTTCATGGAACGGCCGGCTCAGCGATAAGTCACTGGATAAGCTGCATTCAGTTGTGGGCATACCGCTTAAGGACGGAAGCCGGATACATGGTGTGATCGGGCTGGCCAGTGTGCAGGCGGATAAAAAATTTCATGAGGAAGATATTGACATTTTGAGCCGCTTTGCCGAGCTGGCGCTGGTGGCCCTCGATAAAGCAAGGTTATACGCCGACGTGCGTCGCGAACTCGCCGAGCGCAAACGCACGGAAGAAATCCTGCGTGAAAGCGAGGAGCGCTATCGGCTGCTTTTGGAATCTTCTCCGGATCCGATTGTGGTTTATGACATGGAGGGCAGGGCGACCTATGTGAATCCGGCCTTTGAACAAACATTCGGTTTTTCAAGCAGGGATGTGTTCGGCAAGCCCATCGATTTCGTCCCCGATGAAAGCTGGCCGGAAACCAGGGTAGCTATCGAGAGCATGCTCAGCGGCAGAAAGATACACCTGTTTGAAACCCGGCGTCTCACCAAAACGGGTCAGGTGCTGGATGTTCAAATCAGCTCGACGCTTTACCGAAACCAGGACGGCCAGTCGGTGGGCAATATTGTCATCCTGCGCGATGTCAGTGCCCAGAAAAAGGCCGAGAAGGAATTGAAAAAATATCACGACCATCTGGAAGAGCTGGTCGAAGAACGAACGTATGAACTGGCGGAAACCAATAAGCAGCTTGAACAGGAAATTGAAGAGCGCAAACGCGCCGAAGAGGCTTTACGTAAAAGAGAAGTGGAACTGGAGGCTCAATCCCATCATCTTGCCGAAGTCAACACAGCATTGAAGGTTCTTTTAAAACAAAGGGAGGATGACAAAAAAGAACTCGGGGAAAACGTATTGTCCAACGTAAAGGAACTGATCAGCCCTTATGTCGCAAGGTTGAACAAGAGCCGGCTCAACACCCATCAGAAAACCCTTGTCGATATCATGGAATCCAATCTGGAAAACATTATTTCACCGTTTATCAGTAAGTTGTCCTCTAAATATTTTAACCTCACCCCCATGGAAATCAAAGTTGCCAATCTGGTCAAAGAGGGCAAGACCAATAAGGAAATCGCTGAAATGCTTTGTTTATCAAAAAATACGATTTTATTTCACCGGCACAACATTCGGTGCAAGCTGCGGTTGAAAAACAAAAAAATCAACCTGCGGTCCCACCTTTTGTCCTTTGATAAATAGTGGTTAAAACCTGCTATTTACCCGCTATTTTAACAACTTGACATTCTTCAACCATTCGGTATGGTTGGTCCCGTTGGTATTGCATTTCAAGACCTTATGTTGCCGTCCTGTTTCTAATGAACCCAATTGGCTTTCAGAGTCCTTATTATTCTCTTGACTTAAGTACAGATAAATTATAGCAAAAACATTTTATACAGAATACGCTCAATCAAATGAATTTAATTCATATTTTTTGAATGCTTATGATTTATAAGGGCGCCGGTGCCAATATTGAAAGAGTGTGTGCCTGATGGGGACGTTAGACGTTGATAATGTCACGCTTTCTTTCGGCGGTTTAAATGCACTGAGTAGTGTATCCCTCAGTATTGAGCCGGGGCTGATCACCTCGATTATCGGTCCCAACGGGGCCGGCAAAACCAGCCTGCTGAACTGCGTTTCCGGTTTTTACCACCCCACAAAAGGCCGGATCTTATACGGCGAACACAACCTGTCCAAAGCTTCTCCTCACCAGGTTTCCAGCCTGGGAATTGCGCGGGCCTTTCAAAACATCGAATTGTTCAGGGGCATGACGGTGCTGGATAACTTGATGCTGGCCCGCCACCAGAATTTGAAATACAACCTGTTTCAAGCATTTTTCTTTTCAAGGAAGACATCTGATGAGGAAGCCAAAAATCGACAATATGTCGAAGATATTATTGATTTCATGGAACTCGAACCCTATCGCAAAAAAACGGTCGGCAGCCTCAGTTACGGCATCCAAAAGAGCGTTGAAGTTGCGCGGGCGCTGACGCTGGGCCCTGATTTGCTCTTATTGGATGAACCCATGGCCGGAATGAATATCGAAGAAAAAGAAGACATGGTGCGCTTTATCATGGATATCCAGAAAGAGCGTCATATCACGGTGGTGCTGGTCGAACACGACCTGGGCGTTGTGATGGACATATCCGACTTTGTGTACGTGCTCGACTTCGGAGAAGTCATTGGTGTCGGCAAGCCAAAAGAAGTCGCCACAAATCCAAAAGTCGTTGAGGCCTATATCGGGGAAGAATAGCCAAGATGGAAGATAGAGAGGCAGTGCTGCAATACACGATTCCGCAGCTGCTAAGGTGGCGGGTGCAAAAATCAGCCGACAAGATCGCGCTGCGTGAAAAAGATTTTGGCTACTGGAAAACGTTCACCTGGCAAGAATATTATGATTATGTTCATAAGACGGCACTCGGACTGGAAAAAATCGGCTTGAAAAAAGATGATAAGCTGGCCCTGATTACCGACAATATCCCCGAAATGCTGATCGTGGCTATCGGTGCCCAGGCGATTGGCGCGGTCTCGGCCGGAATCTATCAAACCAGCCTGCCGAATGAAATCGCCGATATCCTGGATTATATGGATGTCAGCGTGGTTTTCTGCGACGACCAGGAACAGGTCGATAAACTGGTGGAAGTGAGAGACCGCATTCCCAAGGTAAAAAAGGTTCTCTACGAAGATCCCCGCGGGATGCGCGACTATCGATCCGATGACTGGTTTATGGACATCAATGATCTTTATGCGCTCGGGCAGAAAGCCCGCGAGGAAAATCCGCAGCGTTTTGATAAGCTGGTTGACGAGGGGCAGCCGGATGATGTCTGTCACTTTTGCCTGACATCCGGAACAACCGGTTTGCCGAAAGGCGCCATGCTCACGCATATCAACTACATCAATATGGGTCTTCGGCTGACCGAAGTCGATCACCTCGAAGAAGACGATGAATACGTTTCATTCTTGCCGTTTGCCTGGATCGGGGAACAGATGAATTCTTTCGGCGTGGCCCTGGCCACCGGAATTACAATCAATTTCCCTGAGTCGGTAGAGACCGCCATGGAGGATTTAAAGGAAATCGGCCCGCATTTCATGTTCGGTGCTCCGCGGATCTATGAAACCTTGCAGTCCCAGATCTGGCTCAAAATCGACGAATCCTATTGGCTAAACCGGCATTTATACCGCTATTTCATGAAGGTCGGTAAGAAAGCGGCCATTTATCGAATGTCCGGCAAGCCCATGCCGTTTTCGTTGCAAACCTTATGGTGGTTAGGCAAAACCCTGGTATTTCTGCCCTTGATCAATCAGATCGGAATGCTGCGACTGCGCAGAGCTTATACCGGAGGGGCCGCCTTAGGGCCTGATCTGTTTACCTTCTATCAGGCGCTGGGGGTTAATCTGAAACAGATTTACGGGCAAACGGAAATTACGGGGATTGCCTACATGCACCGGGATGGTGATGTTCATCCCGATACGGTTGGAATTCCGCTGCCCGGCACCGAGTGCAAAATTTCAGAAGATGGTGAAATCCTTTCCTGTTCGCCTTCGGTGACCAAGGGGTATTATAAAATGCCCGAAAAAACCGTGGAGGTGCTGAAAGATGGATGGCTGCGTTCGGGTGACGCGGGCTATATCGACGAAAGCGGGCATCTGGTCGTCATTGACCGCCTTTCCGATGTGATGCACAACAGCAGGGGAGAGATGTTCAGCCCTATGTTCCTGGAAAATAAGCTCAAATTCAGTCCCTATATCAAGGAAGCCGTTATCTTCGGTGACGGGCGGAATTATATCGCCACCCTGATTAATATTGATCCGATTGTGGTTGGCAAGTGGGCCGAAGATCGAGGTATCTCATTTACGACCTTTATGGATCTTTCGCAAAAGCGCGAAGTCGCCGATTTGATCAACCAGCAGGTTGTCGAGTTCAATAAAAATGTCGAAAAACCGCATTTTAGAATCAGGCGGTTTGCCATTTTATACAAACTGCTCGATGTCGATGACGGCGAGTTGACCAAAACCGGTAAAATACGCCGTAAATTTATTCGCGAAAAATATAATGACCTTTACGACGCGCTTTATGACGAAAGCGTGAGTGAAAAAATGGTGGAAGCTTTTTTTCAATACCGGGATGGTCAAACCGCCACGGTCCCAACCAAACTGGAATTTTTCACTATGGAAGATGTCAAATGAGCTATTTTTTTCAATTAGTGGCCAGTGGTATTGTTGTCGGCTCGATTTATGCGCTTTCAGGACTGGGTTTTGTTCTGATTTATAAATCCAGCCGCGTACTGAATCTCGCCCATGGACAATTAATTGCAATGGGGGCTTTTATTACTTATGCGCTGACTGCCGGGCTGCATATCCCCATCTACCTTTCGTTTCTGCTGAGTCTGATCATCAGCTTCCTGCTGGCCATGAGCGTGGAGCGCATCTTTTTACGTCGCCTGATCGGCGAACCGATTATATCGGTGATTATGGTCACCATCGGACTCATGTCGATTTTAGACGGGCTTATTTATCTCACCCCCTTTGGTACCGAAAACTTCTCCTTTCCGGAATTTTTACCGAAAGCACCGATCACCATGGGGGGAGTTTCAATTTCCTGGACCCAGATGGTGGGTGTTGTCATTACGGTGATATTGATCGCCGGCTTTTCCTGGTTTTTTAAAAAATCAACTTTAGGGATATCCATGCGGGCGGTTTCCGATGATCAAATGGCGTCGATGTCCATCGGCATTTCAATTCCGCGGGTGTTCGGTTTGGCATGGGCCGCTGCCGGATTCAGCGCTGCAGCCGCGGGAGGAATCATCGCCAATATTACGGGGTTGAACTTCGATACCCTGGTTTCTTTCGGGATTATCGTATTTCCGGTGGTGATTCTCGGCGGGCTGGATTCGATTTTCGGCGCGGTGGTCGCCGGAGTCATTCTGGGGCTGATCCAGCAGTTTGCCGCGGGTTACCTGGACGGTCTCTGGGGGCTTTTCGGCACCGCGAACCTGGTGCCCTGGTTTATCCTTTTGATCATTTTATTAATCAAGCCTCACGGTCTTTTCGGCATACATGAAATTGAGCGGGTGTAGGTTATGGCGCAGAATCGGTGGTTGGCAACCGGAAATTTTTTCACATCCCACAGGCAGGAACAGCGCATCTTTTTTACACACCTGGACCGGATGATCTTTATCTGTTTTCTGGTTCTTGTGTTCATCTGGCCGCTTTTTATTGAGTTCGGTAATCGAAACATGCAGGTAATCGACAATATCCTGGTCGCCATCATTGCAATTTACGGACTGAATCTGCTGACCGGTTATGCCGGCCTGATTTCCATCGGGCATGCTGCCTTTGTCGGTGTGGGCGCTTACACCCTGGCATCCTTTGCGCGATTGCTGGGGGACAGCCACGTGTTGCTGACCTACGCCTGGCCTCTGATGATCCTGCTGGCCGGGGGAGTCGGCGCCGTGATCGGCGCCTTTGTGGGTCTGCCCGCCTTACGGCTGAAACATTTATACCTGGTGATTGCCACCCTTTCTTTTCAGATGATCTTCCAGTGGGTCATCGGTTTCTCGAAATTTTTTAATCAGGGCCAAACCATCTCCATCGCCCGGGTATTCTGGTTTTCCGGCAAGGTGACCCGCAGCCAGCACTATCTGTTCTGGTATTATGTTGCCCTGATATTTGTGGTGCTTTTCGGGTTTGCCGTGCGCAATTTGATGCGCACCCGTTACGGCAGATGTCTGGTTGCGGTGCGCGACAAC
>JARRJQ010000192.1:0-6305 GCA_037388985.1 Desulfobacterales bacterium
AGTCCTTTGCCACCACTCCTTCTATTCCAGTGCCCACTAATGGCGCCTGGTTGATAAGCAAAGGCACTGCCTGCCGCTGCATGTTGGATCCCATTAACGCCCGGTTCGCATCGTCGTTTTCCAGAAATGGGATCAAAGAGGCCGAAACACTGACCAGTTGATTCGGCGAAATGTCCATTAGATCAATGGCTTGCCGATCGACCATCATAAACTCACCGGCAACCCGTGAGGTCACTAACTCATTAACATACAACCCCTTTCTGTCAATGGGCGCATTGGCCTGGGCAATGGGTTGATCCTTTTCTTCAAATGCATCAAGAAATTTTACTCTCTCGGTGACCTTGGCATTTTCCACCACACGATAAGGAGTTTCAATAAAACCATATTCGTTGACCCGGGCATAGGTGCTCAAAGACACGATCAGACCGATGTTAGGCCCTTCCGGAGTCTCAATGGGGCATATACGTCCATAATGGGAGGGATGGACGTCACGAACCTCGAAGCCGGCTCGTTCCCGGGTAAGACCACCGGGCCCTAATGCACTGAGTCGCCTTTTATGGGTTGTCTCTGAAAGCGGATTGGTCTGATCCATAAACTGGGATAATTGACTCGTGCCGAAAAATTCTTTTACGACTGCAGAAACAGGTTTCGGATTCACCAAATCGTGCGGCATGAGCGCATCAACCTCCTGAAGGCTCATTCGTTCTTTGATCGCTCGTTCCATGCGGACAAGCCCAATGCGATACTGATTTTCGAGAAGTTCACCAACTGCTCGAACCCGACGGTTTCCTAAATGGTCAAAGTCATCCACCACCCCTTGCGTATCACGGAGTTCGATTAACGCTTTGGCCGTAAGCAGGATGTCTTCGTTTCGCAAAATATTTAGATTATGAGCACTGCTGATGCCCAAGCGTTGATTGATTTTCAGGCGGCCGACACCGGAAAGATCGTAATAAGTGGCTTTAAAAAACAGGTTATCAATAAAGTCCTGGGCCACCTCCGGGGTTGCCGGATTGCCTGGACGAAGCCGACGATAAATTTCAATCAAAGCGTCTTCTTTGGTTTCGACCTTGTCCAACAAAAGCGTCTTGCGTATAGAGTCGCTATTGGAAGCCGCATCGACATAGAGCAATTCAAATTCTGTGATGTTGCTTTCACTGAATTTGGTCAGTGTTTCCTCATCAACGAGTTCACCAACCTTGGCGATCGTTTGACCGTTTTTCGGATCCAAGATTGTATCGGCCAGCGCCCGTTCAATAATCTCTTCTGTACTTATCGGGATTAACTGTTCATGGAGCATTTTGAGTCGCTTAATCGCTTTTGCTGTAAACACCCGACCTTTCTTTACAATCAGCTCGCCGCTTTCAGGCTCACGAACATCTTTGCTAGCCCGTATACCCTTTAAAAAATCTTCATTGAATTCTTTAAAATAGCGTTTGCCCTTTACAATGATTCTTTCCTTTTTATAAAAGTAGCTCAAAAGATCCTCGGTGGTATAACCCAGTGCCTTAAATAGCAGCGTGATCGGAAACTTGCGACGACGGTCAATACGAATATAAACGATATCTTTGGGATCAACCTCCATGTCGATCCATGACCCCCGTACTGGAATCATTCTAGAGCTATATATAATTTTTCCGCTTGAATGGGTTTTTCCCTTATCATGGTCGAAGAACACTCCCGATGATCGGTGGAGCTGGCTGACCACAACCCGTTCGGTTCCATTTATAATAAAAGTCCCTTTTTCCGTCATTAAGGGTATTGTACCAAAATATATTTCCTGCTCCTTGATGTCGCGAATGTTTGAAACATTGGTATCAGGATCAATTTCATAGACGACCAGTCTAACGGTAATTCGAACGGGTATTTCATAGGTCATTCCGCGGTGGATACACTCCTCAATACCGTGTTTTACCTCACCAAAGCGGTAAGATACAAATTCAAGCGATGCGCTGCCGGTAAAATCTTTGATGGGAAAGACAGATTTAAAAACAGCCTGCAAACCGATATCCTCTCGCTTTTCTGGCGGCACGTTTATTTGCAAAAACCTTTGAAACGATTCCCTTTGCATCCCAATGAGATCCGGGATTTCGACAATTTGTTTTATCTTACCGAAATTTTTACGAATCCGCTTTGGTGCCGTTGGGCGATTTGACATGGCATCTCCATTATTATTTGGTTTATGAGTTTCGAATCATGGGGTTCGGAGGGAAACATAAGTATACCGGCACAGGGAAAGGGGTCGCTGACGACCCCGGCTATTTTTTCCCTCTAAACCAATACCGATCCCTTATGAACAAAGGAACTTTACTTTAACTCTACTTGAGCACCGGCTTCCTCAAGTTGGGCCTTAATTTTTTCGGCTTCGTCTTTCGTTACACCTTCTTTGACAGGTTTGGGCACTTCATCTACCAGTGCTTTCGCTTCTTTTAATCCGAGCCCGGTAATGGCTCGAACTTCTTTGATCACTTGGATTTTCTTATCGCCTGCAGCTGTAATGATGACATTAAACTCCGTTTTTTCTTCAGCCGACTCTCCAGCAGCACCTGCAGCAGCACCGCCTGCCATCATTGCCACCGGTGCAGCTGCAGACACACCAAATTTTTCTTCCAGTTCTTTGATCAACTCGCTGAGCTCAAGCACGGACATATTGGATACAAATTCGATTACGTCTTCTTTGCTAATACTTGCTTTCGCCATTTTCTTCCTCCAGTTTATTTACAAAGTAATCAGTAGATAATTTTTCAAGATTGTTGCAGAATTAAGCTGCCTTTTTTTGTTCTTCAATAGCCTGCAACACATTGAGCAGCCTTCTCGGAATTTCTGCCAGCGTCCTTACAAAGCCGCTTGGGACATTGTTCAGCACGGAAACAAATGTACCCAGTAAAACTTCCCGTGACGGTAATGCCGCGATAGCCGCGATCTCCTTTAACTCAAGAATCTTGCCGTCTGCAATCCCGATTTTAATTTTAAACACCTCATGGTCTTTGGCAAACTCTGTTAAAACTTTTGCCGGGGCAGTTGCGTCGCTAAAGCCCAGAGCTACGGCACTTGGACCTTTAAAGGTTTCCTGGATCTTTGTAACATCGGTATCCTGTGAAGCCCGAACCAGAAGTGAATTTTTAACCACCTGATATTCGACTTCCGCCTCTCTGAGCCGTCGACGCAAATCATTAATCGCATCGACATCAAGGCCTTTATAATCGGTTACAATGACGACCGCAGCCCTTGAAAACCGTTCATTTAAATCCTGCGCAACTCTTTTTTTCTCTGCTATATTCACGTGTAATTGAACACCTCCTTTCCATATCTGAAAAACCGGAGGAATCGACGCTGCCGATTGGCAATTGTCGAAAGTTGGATTCAGTCTTTAAGTCATGTGGAATAAAACCGAATCATACAACTGTCTAGGTAGGCCGGCAGAGCCGATTAAACACCTCCACGAAGCTGCGTCTGTGCAAGTGAACCTACGGTCTTTGACAGATCGTTTTTGAATTTGCACCATTGGTGCAAACGCTTTCTTGAATTGAGCGCCAATTGCCCAATATGTAACTAACTGATCAACCCTTTTGCCAAATTCTCAAATCTTTCCAGAGGCCAAGGCATGGATGTGGATGATCTTTTAACGCCGATGATTACTTAAGCAAGTCTTTAATGAGCGCAGAATCAATCTTCAGACCGGGGCCCATCGTTGTTGAGATGGCAATACCTTTTAAGTAAGTCCCTTTACTGGAGGCCGGCTTAAGACGCATGATCATGTCAAAAAAAGCAGCCATATTTTGAACAATTTTATCAACTCCAAAAGAGACTTTCCCCATAGGTGCTTGCACGATTCCGGTCTTTTCAGCTCTAAATTCTATTTTCCCGGCCTTAAGGTCATGGATAGCCCGCGCGACATCAAAGGTGACCGTTCCAGTCTTGGCATTGGGCATCAGGCCACGCGGTCCAAGCAGTTTGCCAATCTTTCCGACAGAACCCATCATATCCGGCGTGGCGACGGCCTTATCGAATCCAAACCAACCATTCTTTATTTTCTCGATCAAATCCTCGTTACCGACAAAGTCCGCTCCGGCATCCGCAGCCTCTTTTTCCTTTTCCCCTTTGGCAAATACCAGGATTTTCATTTTCTTGCCGGTTCCGTGAGGCAACACGACACTGCCCCTAATCATTTGATCGGCATGTCTTGGATCAACGCCGAGGCGAACAGCCACATCAACTGTTTCATCAAACTTCGCAAAAGATGATTCCAACATCATCTTGACTGCATCATTGAAGCTGCCAACAGTTTCTGAGTTAATTCTTTTTTTGGATTCCAGATATTTTTTACCCCGTTTTGACATTATTGCAGCACTCTCCCTCGTTTACGTTGCGAGTTGCGAGTTTGAAAATTTATTTGATGCGTATTCCGTAACTTGCATCTCGTAACGGCAATCACTAGTTTCCATCTAAAAATAAGTCTTTCTCCGATAAACACTAACTAACTTTGATACCCATGCTTCTCGCCGTACCCTCGACTATCTTGCAAGCGGCTTCCAGATCATTGGCGTTTAAGTCGACCATCTTTATCTTCGCAATTTCTTCAACTTGCTGGCGCGTCACTTGTCCCACACTTTCTCGCTTAGGGTCACTGGCACCTTTAGCGATTTTGGCAGCCTTCTTTAACAATACCGCCGCCGGTGGTGTTTTCGTTACATAGGTAAAGGACCGATCTTGATAAACCGTAATAACAACCGGGATGATCATCCCTTCATCCTTAGCTGTTCTGGCATTAAACGCCTTGCAAAAGTCCATAATATTAACGCCATGCTGACCCAAAGCGGGACCAATGGGTGGTGATGGATTGGCTTTTCCGGCTTCAACCTGCAATTTAATCATTGCTAAGACTTTTTTGGCCATTTGTGTTTTTTTGCTCCAGTTAATCGTTAATTGTCATAATTTCTGCACCTGAACGAACTCTAATTCCACCGGAGTTGATCGCCCAAATATGCTCACCAGTACTTTTATCTTCCCTTTTTCAGGATTCACTTCCTGCACCGTTCCATTAAAATTCGTAAAAGGACCATCAATGACCCGAACTTCATCACCGGATTCGAAGAAATATTTAGGCTGCGGTTTTAGTTTCCCTGCTTCCATGCGATTTAGAATACGCGCTGCTTCATCATCTGAAAGCGGCGTCGGTTCACGACGGCCTCCTAAAAACCCGGTCACTTTGGCCGTATCATTAACGATATGCCACGTTTCATCATTGAGCTCCATTCGAACTAAAATATAGCCGGGATAAAATTTGCGAGCGGTTGTTTTTCGTTTCCCCTTAACGAGTTCAACGATTTCTTCGGTTGGAACAACCACCTCTCCAAATTTATCCGCATGCAAAGAAGACGCAATACGTTCTTCCAAGGCCGCTTTCACCTTGTTCTCAAATCCCGAATAGACATGGATGATATACCACTTGAGCGCCAATCTTTTTTTCTCCTTATTTCATTGCAAAACCGCGCGGATCAGACTCGATAAACCAATATCGACTGAGCCTAAAAAGATCGATATAATGATAACCACTACAATTACAACTATAGTGGAACCAATGGTCTGTTTGCGGGATGGCCAGGTTACCTTTTTGAGCTCAATTTTGACTTCTCTTAGAAACTGAACCGAAGAATTAATAAAATTATCCTTAGATTTTGCGGGACCCGCACCAGAAACCTGGATTTGCTTTTTCGGTACAAATGCTTTAGCCGTTTGATTGTCTTGACTCCGCCTGTCTGCAACGGCAGCTTTAACCGCACCTGCATCACTTGGGCTTTGGGCTTGAGCCGTGTCCGCCTTGCGTTTCTTCTTTTTCTTAGCACCCGACGCTTTCTTGCGTTGTAGCCTTCCCATGTCTCTCCTAAAATATAAAAAACTCAAAGCGTTAAAAGTTTCGGAAACCGCAGCATCCTGCAACCCTTAGACACTGAGCTTGAACAAAATAACTTATGGCAGGCCAGGAGGGATTTGAACCCCCAACACCCGGATTTGGAGTCCGATGCTCTACCGTTAGAGCTACTGGCCTGCATTTAAATTTTTATTTAGATACCTTGAAAATTGGTCAGTTTTGATTGCAACCGAATATAAAAAAGTCTTCTTAGCAATGGAGTCACATCCACCGATTACACACCGTCGAGCAATTATTTCGTCTCCCGGTGCGGGGTATGTTTGCGACAAAATCTGCAATATTTACTGAACTCAAGCTTATCAGGTGTTGTTCGCTTATTTTTTGTTGTTGTATAATTTCTTCTTTTGCACTCTGTGCATGCTAAGGTAACAAT
>JARRJQ010000193.1:0-6286 GCA_037388985.1 Desulfobacterales bacterium
CCTGGCCGGCTCGAAAACCTCGGCCGACAGCTCAACCACGCAGCCCACATCCCTTGTGGGGCCGATGATCGGGGCAATCCATTCGTCATTGAGGCTGTTTTGCAACGATACGAGGACGCCGCCGGGTTTCAAATACGGTTTGATCAGTTCGGTCATCCAGCAGCTGTCATAAGATTTGGCGGTGAGAAAAACAATATCAAACGCATCCGCTAGAGAAGCCAATTCAAAGATATGGATGGCATTTACCGGTGTGTGCAGATCTTCATCGGTCATGGTGACGCGCAATCCATCGGCTTTCATGACCTCCACGTGTGCCGGCCATTGATCGATAAGTACCACGTCATAGCCGGCCCGGGTAAGATCGGCGCCGACGCTGCTGCCGATGGCTCCGGTGCCCAGAACTGCCATTTTGTCTTTCATGAATTCCTCCCGGCTTGAAATTTTCTGCACATTTGTGCAGTCTTTACACAATTGTAAAGTTGTGTATAATATCCGGCAAGCGCTTGTCAAACGAATTCAAGCTTAAAATCCTTTTGCGTGCGGACGGATATTTGTGGTACAGCGTCGAGGCATCTGTTATAGAATCGCGAATCGAGAGGTAAACATGAGCCACTGCGGGTATTCGGGAAAGCTATTGAGGGTCAATCTGGGAAACGGAGACATTCGCATCGAAGAACCGGAGGAGGCCTATTATAAACGCTATCTGGGCGGGCGCGGGATCATCATGCACACCCTGCTGACCGAAACACGCGCCAAAGCCGATCCTTTAGGCGCTGAAAACAAACTGATATTTGCCCTGGGGCCCTTAACCGGGCACAACGTGATTGGAACCGGACGGTGCAGCGTCGGCGCCAAATCCCCTTTGACCGGTGCCTGCGGCGAGTCCGAAGCCGGCGGCATGTGGGGTGCCGAGCTGCGCAGGGCCGGCTACGATGCCATTATCATTGAAGGTCAATCCGCAAAACCCGTCTTTCTGTGGGTTTATAACGACACGGTTGAAATCCGGGATGCCGCGCAAATCTGGGGCAGCGAGGTTCGCACGGCAATGGAGTGGTTGCAGGACACTATCGGGATAAAAAAATGCAGTACCGCACTGATCGGCCCCAGCGGTGAAAAAGGTGTGCGCCTTGCCAATATCATCGTTGATTGTCGAAATGTCTTCGGGCGCTGCGGTCTCGGAGCGGTGATGGGTTCTAAAAAACTCAAAGGAGTTGTTGTAAAGGGGAGTCAGCGACCACCGGCAGCCGATACCGAAAAAATCCTGGCCTTAAATCGCATCATGAAGGAAAAATCTAAAAGCTCACGCTTTAAACAATACGGCACCGGTGGTGCCATGGATGCATATGAGGCGGTGGGGAACTTGCCTATTCGTAATTATGCCGGCGGAAAATTCCCCCAGGTGAAAAAAATCAGTGCTGTGGCTCTCATTCGCGAATTTGGAACCGGCATGGAAGGCTGTTTTAATTGCCCAATTAAATGCAAAAAGAAGATTTGTATCGATGATGCCCCCTGGCACATTGATTCGATGTACGGCGGACCGGAATATGAAACCCTGGTGTCCTTCGGTTCCAATCTGCTGATTGATGATCTGAAGGCCATTTGTAAAGCCCATGAAATCTGCAACCGTTATGGCATTGATACCATATCGACAGGTGCTACCGTGGCCTTTGCCATGGAATGCTTTGAAAACGGCCTATTAACCATTGAAGATACCGATGGACTGCAACTTGAATTCGGCAATGTTGAAGCCATGCTGACACTGGTGGAGAAAATTGCCAGCCGTGAGGGTATCGGCGATGTGCTGGCCAATGGATCCAGAAAGGCGGCTGAAATCATCGGAAAAAATGCCGGCCAATATGCCATGCAGGTCAAAGGACTGGAACTTCCTTATCATTCCCCGCGCTTCAATCAGGGTCTGAGCATTCACTACAGCCTACATGCCACCGGTGCGGATCATGTGACCGGTGTTATTGACAACGCTCTGCCCGGCCTGATGGATAATTGGGACCGCATAAGTGTTGCTGAAAATATGCCAACCACCGAGCTAAGCCCGCGCAAGGCTCGCATGGCCTATGAGCTGGGCCTGTATAGGGAAATGCCCAATTACCTGGGTGTATGCAGTTTTGTGCCCTGGAACATCACCGAGCTAAGGGATGCCGTCGAGGCCGTCACCGGTTGGCCGGCAACGACCTATAAGCTGATCAAGGCGGTGGAACGCGGCATAACCCTGATGCGAATTTTTAACCTGCGGGAGGGGTTCACGCGGGATGATGACAGACTTCCGGAACGCTTCCACACCGCCCCGAAAGAAGGGCCGTTAAAAGACGTTCGAATTGACCCCAAGGCCCACGCGGAAGCAGTTGAAATAACCTATCAACTGCTGGGCTGGGATCAAAACGGCGTACCCACCAGAGCTTGCCTGGCGGCATTGGATCTGGAGTGGGCCATGTCCTTCTGCAAACCCTAAAGAAGAATTTTGGTGCCGGCCCGACAGATACCACCTGGAATCCAAGTAATACCGAATCGCCTCGGCAAGGCGAAGAGGAGCTCTTTTAATCGAACAGCCGGGCAGTGCTGCAGCTAAAAAACACTTATTGACCCAAGCCCGCATTGATATTAATTTGGGGCTCGTCTGCCGCAGGCGGATGCAACCTCATGCAAAAAAACGGAAGGATAAACGATGAAGATCTTTACCCTTGAAGCGTATATCAACCAAAAAAATCCGGAGCCCGGACAGATCTATCGACCCGAGATACTCACCGCTGCAGACGGCGCCAGAGATATGGGCGGCATCATGGGTTTGCTCCCGCCGGGCGAACAGATTCCCTATCATTATCATAAAAACCGGGAGTCCGTTATTATTGCCATTGGCGGCGAGGCGGTCGAGATTGTAGAAGATCAGGAATTTCCATTTCCGGCCGGCACCATTTTTCACATTGCTCCCGGGGAAAAACATATGACCGTCAATCGATCCGATCAGGATTTCCGCTACCTCGAGTTTTACACCTGCCCGCCGCTGTCGGCTGATTTTTTTGAGGTGCAGTAAAAAGCAATATTGGGGCTGGTGAAAGTCAGCATCAAATTAGAGATTATCTTAAAAATATATCAAATACTCCTTGGTTGAACCCGTTGGCCCGTTAGCCCGTTTGCCGGCAAGGAAAATTGAATTAGACTTTTTATCGAATCTAACAGGCTGAACCGGCTCAACCGGCTAACCCGATTGAGTGACCGACGATCTTCGAGAACGCTAACAGAAATCTTTAATTCACCTGTTGAAAAGGAGAATATTTATGGATGAGCATCACGTTGTCTGGAATGAAAAAGTGGCCACCCAAATTATTAAAAATTTGGAGAAGCGCCGAATGGAGGGCAGCTACGCTCCCACCGCAGCACAGGCAAAGAATGAAGTGATTGCCATGATTCCAAAGGGTGCAACGGTCTTTCGCTGCGGTTCGATGACCGCAACCGGCCTGGGACTCTTTGAGGACATTGCGAATTTACCGGAAGTTAAACTGATTGATCCCTATCAGCCGGGGATAGCCCCGGAGGAGGGGCTGGAACGCAGGCGCCAGGGATTGACCGCCGATGTGATGATTGCCAGCTCCAATGCCATCACGCTGGACGGCAGATTGGTCAACCTGGACGGTGTGGGCAACCGCGTGGCTGCCATAGCCTTCGGGCCCAAAAAGGTTATACTGCTGGTGGGCATGAACAAGGTCACTGCCGACCTGGAATCTGCTATGGCCAGAGTGAAGCACCGTGCAGCCCCCATTAACAACATCCGCTATGGCTTAAAAAACCCCTGTGTTGAAACCGGACTGTGCAGTGATTGCAAAACTCCGCAGCGCATCTGCAACATGTGGGGCATCATCGAGGGCCACATGATACAGAACCGCATTCATGTCAAATTGATTGGCGAGAATTTAGGGTATTAAAAAAGGTTTCAGGTGTCGGGTGTCAGGTGTCAGAGGTTCAAGCGCCTGTTGGACTCGTTATATTAGTTTCATTGGTTGAATTGGTTGGATTAAGCCCAACCAATTGAACAAATTAAACCAATTAAACAGATGGCATAGCTGACACCTGAAACCATAGTTATTATGACTTTTGTAACATCTGCGAGTGACACAATAACAGAAGTGGTTTCAAAACCTATCTAACCCAGAAATTGCTCGACCGTCTCTGCGATCTGCTCACCCTGCAGCCCGTAATTAGCGAGCAGCTCCTCGTAAGGACCCGTATCGCAGAACAAATCGTTTATGCCGATCATTTTCATGGGCACCGGGTGTTCTGTAGCGAGCAACTCGGCGACGCAGCTTCCGAACCCCCCTGCCAGATAGCCCTCTTCAACCGTCACGATTTTGCCCGTCTGCGCAGCGGCTTCTAAAACGAGTTCGCGGTCGAGGGGCTTGATGGTATGCATGTTGATCAGTCGCGGGTGGATTCCCTTTTCTTTGAGGATCCGGGTTGCTTCGGCGGCCTTTGACAGCACGGTGCCGGTTCCCATGATGGTCACATCGCTTCCGGCCTCCATGACCACCCCCTTGCCGATCTGGAATGGATAGTTTTCGTCCATCAGAACCGGCATCTTAGGGCTGCCGATCTTGATATAAACCGGTCCCACATGCGCCGCGGCCGCATGCACCGCCTTGACGATGTCCACCGGATCCCCCGGGTTGAGAACTGTCACTCCCGGAATGGTTCGGATAATGGCAACATCATCCAGGGATTGATGGGTGGCTCCCAGGTCTGAATACGTCAGCCCGGCACAGCGTCCCACCACCTTGACATTTTGGCGCATGTAGCCAAGGTCGTTTCTGAACATCTCAAAAGGCCTTGCGGTCACAAAAGGAGCGATGGCGACCACAAAGGGAATTTTGCCTGTTGTGGCAAGGCCGGCGGAAAAACCGATGATCCCCTGCTCCATGATTCCGAACTCGATGTGCCGGTCGGGAAAGCGCTCACGAAAAGGCGTTAGCCCGGATCCGCTCGAGCTATCGGCCGATAAGGCCAAAATATTTTGATTTTTCTCCGCCGCATCCAGCAGAGCCTCGCCGAACGTTTTTCGCGGGTCCCTTAAGTCGTCCATCAGCTTATCTCCTCTTCGATTTTATCAAGCTCCCGCTCTGCAGTTTTTAAATCCTCATCGGTTGCCTTCCAGTAGTGGTAGTCGGCCTTGTTTTCCGCAAAAGAAAGCCCCTTGGATTTCACCGTATTGGCGATGATCACAGACGGCTTGCCCTTCTCAAAGGGGAGATCCGTTGCATTTTCGACAATCTGCTTTAGGTTATGGCCATCGATTTCACGGACACTCCAGCCGAAGGCCCGCCATCTTTTGTCAAGCGGTTCATAGCTCATGACCTCTACCGTCGGGCCGCTGATCTGCAAACGATTTCGATCAACAAAAACGAGCAGGTTGTCGAGTTTGTGGTGACTCGCGGCGGCCGCAGCCTCCCAGTTTGAGCCTTCGGCCAGCTCGCCATCGCCCATGATGACATAAACTCTGGCATCCAGGTTATCCATTTTCAGCCCCATGGCCATGCCGCCGGCAATCGAAAGACCGTGTCCCAGGGCGCCGGTATTGGTTTCAACTCCGGGCACTTTATACATATCCGGGTGTCCCCCCAGTCTCGAACACAGTCCGCCGTAAGTATCGAGAACCGTGTGGTTAAAAAAGCCCTTTTCGGCGAGGGTAGCGTAAAGCGCCAGGCACTTATGCCCGGCAGACAGGACGAATCTGTCTCGCTGCGGCCAGTTGGGATTTTGCGGATCAACCCGCAAGATCTTGAAATAAAGGACGGCCAGGATGTCGGCCGATGAAAGAGCCCCGCCGATGTGTCCCATACGGCCGGCTTTCATCAGGCGCAGTATGTTTCTGCGGATTTGAACCGCCATTTTTTCAAGCTCTGTTTTTTCTTTCTTATTGAGTTTTTGCATCTTCTTTCTCCACCAGTTGATATCATTTCAAATACAGCAGATAACCAGCCCCGGAACTAACCAGTGGCCCGATATTTGGGATGATTGGCACCCGAACCTTTGGGGCATGCGCCATCATTGATCTCATCGCAAATATCGGACCACCGGCACTTTAGAAATCATAGCGGTTTTCAGAAAATAACATGGCCGGAGTCAATTTTTATCACTTATTTCCGGAGCCCAATCCTAGTAGCGTGTCCCGCAAAAATGTTATAAAAATAGTTTGTTATATTTGAGTTCAGTTGAATTCTTTAAACAACCCAATGTCTTTAGTTTCAGGTGTCAGAAAAAGATGACAGAATACGAATTCTGA